>JAPSHL010000351.1 GCA_031179905.1 Bacillus sp. (in: firmicutes)
TTGTCGTCTTCTAATTTCATCTGTTATTCGCAGCATTAGTCTTCTTGTCGCAGTCATTGTATAATTTTCTGGTATTTGTTTATGAATTAACTGCTGTATCTCCGTAAAAGGAACTATGTGCAGGACAAAACGCCCATTCATTGAAGCAAGAACATTTCCGATGTCCACTACCTTTTGCTTTGCTCTCTCACTAGTAAATGGAGGACTAAAGAAGTGAACCCCTTCGAGTTCAAGCCCCCTCTTTGCGGACAGGTAACCAGCAACAGGACTGTCTAACCCGCCTGACAGCATGAGAACAGCTTTTCCGCTTGCACCTGAAGGCAGTCCGCCTGCTCCAGCAAAGTTTTCGCTCGACAAATAAACTGCCTCGCTTCTCACTTCGACCTGCAGTGTAATATCAGGATTTTTGACATCTACTTTGATGCCAGGAATATTCTTTAGAATATGAGAACCAAAGAAATGGTTTAGTTCATTTGTATCAAGGGAAAATGTCTTATCTGATCTTCGTGCACTCACTTTAAACGTATTTCCATCCTTATAGATAGAATTTACAAGTTCTAATGCTGCGTCTTTTAATAACTCTAAATCTCTGTCTACCTTAATCGCAGGACTAAACGACTGAATACCAAAAATATTACGTAAAGAATTAACAACAGCATCTGCATCTGTCCCATTTAAAATAACATACATACGGTCCCGCTGCCCGTCGATTTTGATGCCAGGAAAACTGCTTAAAGCATCTACAATGGAACTTCTTAATTTATCAACGAATTTTTTTCTGTTCTTCCCTTTAGTAGAAAGCTCTCCATAACGGATTAAAATACGATCATACTTCATCTGTTCATTACCCCTCTTAGCCATTTAATTGTTTCCTTTAATACAGCCATTGCTTCTTGAATTTCCTTCAACTCATTTTCATAAGCCAAACTGATTCGAAAAGAACTCTCTGCTATATTTTCAGGCACACCCATAGCCAATAATGTTTTGCTTACTGTGTTTGTCCTTGATGAACATGCACTAGTTGTAGAAAGGAAAATGCCTTTTTCCTCAAGAGCATGTATCAATACCTCTGGCTTGACACCTACTGCCGAAAAATTGATTATATGCGGCACACTGTTAACAGGCGTGTGGACAACAACTCCATCCATGCTTTCTAGCTGACTTCGGATAAATTTGTTCAGTTCGAGCATTTTCTCAAAATGATTTTTGTAGTTCTCCATCTGCATCCTTAAAGCTTTTGCTGTTGCTACTGCTCCTGCGACATTCTCTGTTCCGCTGCGGATATCACGCTCCTGCCCTCCGCCGGCAAGAAGAGGAGAAATTCTTATTCCTTCCTTTGCATACAGGATGCCATTACCTTTTAAACCATGAAATTTGTGAGCGGACATAGTATATAAATCTATATGATATTCTCTTAGTGAAAGGGGCGTTTTTCCTATTGCCTGAACACCATCCACGTGAAAATAAATTTTTGGATATTGTGTCAAAAGCTTACCTATTGCCTCAATCGGTTGGATTGCACCTGTTTCATTATTGACATGCATGATAGATACTAAGATAGTATCATTCTGTATAAGTTTTTTTATATCATCGACAGAAACAAAGCCGTCCTCGTTAACAGGAAGGTATGATACGGTGAAACCGTCTTGTTCCAGCTGTTCCATTACCTTCTTTATTGAATCATGCTCAATGCTTGTTGTGATAATATGTTTTCCTCTTGACCTAAAATGACGTGAAATTCCTTTTAACGCCATATTGTTTCCTTCTGTCCCGCCAGAAGTGAAATAAATCTCGCTTGCCTTAACATCTAGTAGCGATGCTATTTGAGCCCTCGCTTGAATCAAAAGTTTCTCTGCTTCCATCCCGATCCGATGCAAGGAAGAGGGATTTCCAAAATAGTTTGCTGCAACGGCTGCATATGATTCAATCACTTCCGGAAACGGCTTTGTTGTTGCACTATTATCCAAATATATCATAAGCCCCTCCTAACTAAGAACTCCAGCACTTTATGGTATCATAGTAAACATTATTTGAAAATATAATAGAGCTATGCGCTTAAACCTATAAAAAAGTTTAGCGACACCTTGAAAAAAAGATAGCCTGTATCAGGCTATCTCCATTTTTATTTCAATTGCTTTTCCTTTAAATCGTCAACCCATGCTTCCATTCGTTTCATACTGCCTGGTTCAATCCCCTCGACTGCTGCCGCTGCCTGCTCTAATGCTTCCTTATAGCGATACTTGCGGAAAAGCATTTCTGCTTCAGCGAGCGATTTTTCAGCCTGTGGATATTTACGGCGATATCTATTACCATATTGAATGACCTTCTCTGCCAACAGCACCGTCTCAACTAATTCTTCAGTAGAATTCACAAGCGTCGTTGTGACATGTTCTGCATTATCAACCATGCTTTGAACTGTCGGCAAATCAAGCGGTGCTTCATGCAATACTGCTTTAAGCTTAGCAATAGCATCCTTTGTCTCTTCGGCAAGTTGATTGTATTCCGCTGTAACGCCTGGCAGATTACTGTTTGCGACCATTCGAAGGGCATTAGTCATTTGCTTTGCAAGCTCTGTCATTTTTTCATGTGCAGCAACTTCATCTTTTCTTAAAGCATGGAGCTTATCAAAAAGTTCTTCCTGTTCTTTAGAAGCACTCTCAAGCTGCTCTTTAAGAACCTTTAGTTCCTCACTCAAAATCGTATGAGCAGCAGACTCGGTCAATAACTTATGCTCAAGCACCTCATATTGTTTATATAATAGTTTCAGACGTTTTTCGAGTTTGAATTGCAGCTCCAAATCTTCATCATTCAGGTTATAGCTTCGCTGAAGCAAAGATACTTCCACTTGCAGTCTGGAATTCCCTTCCTTGATTTCTTCGAGAATATTTTTA
>JAPSHL010000008.1 GCA_031179905.1 Bacillus sp. (in: firmicutes)
TTAAATAGTCTGGTGGCGATAGCGAGAAGGTCACACCCGTTCCCATACCGAACACGGAAGTTAAGCTTCTCAGCGCCGATGGTAGTTGGAGGTTCTCCTCCTGTGAGAGTAGGACGTCGCCAGGCAAATTAAAAAAGACAGTAGTCGTTATTGACTACTGTCTTTTTTGATTAACTGCTATATGTTAAAAGGAGACACTATTTTGTAATTTGTCTAAAGAAAACGCCTGCAAGAAAATTTAAAAGTATATTTTACAAGGGTTCCTTGTTTTTGGTTTGAAAAGAAATACAAGCTTTTTTGAAAAGGCATAAAAGGATGTTAATTCCTTTTATGCCTTTCTATTTGGAATCGTTATACATATAAATAGGAAGAGATTTGTTTACAATTAAAAATAAAGGCAATTATAAAAAGAAACCCATAAGAATTTTAGTTATCTACTGAAAAAGAGGTGATGGATTAATGCTTGAAAACAGTGTTACAATGGTCTTAATTATACTTATCATCAATATTGTCTACGTGTCATTTTTTACGATAAGGATGATATTGACTTTAAAAGGGCAAAGATATTTAGCGGCTTTCCTCAGCATGATAGAAGTAGTTATTTATGTAATCGGGCTTGGGTTGGTGTTAGATAATCTCGATCAGATTCAAAATCTGCTGGCATATGCTGTTGGATATGGAATTGGTGTTATCGTAGGCATGAAAATAGAAGAGAAGCTTGCATTAGGATACATAACAGTTAATGTTATTACGAAAGAATATGATAGAGATTTACCAAAAGCCTTACGGGAAAAGGGTTATGGAGTTACCAGCTGGGCTGCACATGGACTAGAAGGGGACAGAATGGCATTGCAAATACTGTCGCCGCGTAAATATGAGCTGCGCCTCTATGATACGATTAAAAATTTGGATCCCAAAGCGTTTATCATTGCCTATGAACCAAAGACAATACATGGGGGCTTCTGGGTAAAGAGTGTAAAGAAAGGAAAATTATTTAATGGGCAAAAAGATGAGGTTTGAAGTAAATGAAAATGAAACGATTGATCAATGCCTAGACAGGATAAAGAGCGAAGGCTATACGCCTATAAAAAGGCTGGAAAAACCTATTTTTAAAGAAACGGTCGTCAATGGACAGAAATCTTATGAGCCTGTAGCGAGCCAAATTATTTTTGAAGCGATCAAGCTAGAAGGCTAAATCACGAACAATAAATATAATATTAGTATAATTGTTCGATTTTTATGTTGACAATGGGTGAAATTGCTTGTTAATATGGTATTGTGTTAATAAATAATATAAATGACAAACTAAAATTTAATAGCCCTCATATATAATGGGAATATGGCCCATAAGTTTCTACCCGGTTGCCGAGAACTACCGGACTATGAGGGAAAGCGATAGAACGCCAGCAGAAGGGATTGTTACTTTTT
This sequence comes from Bacillus sp. (in: firmicutes), assembly GCA_031179905.1. GTDB lineage: Bacteria > Bacillota > Bacilli > Bacillales > Cytobacillaceae > Niallia. The sequence goes on from JAPSHL010000008.1 coordinate 1,429, forward strand.
CAGTCTTTTCAGGTTATTCAAGCTCTGGACGGATGCTTTCTCTCTATGAAGTAGAAACATCTGGGCAGGGCTTTTTATATGGAATAATTCAGGAGGAGAAATATGACTGCTCAAATTGGCGTTATTATGGGAAGCAAATCAGATTGGGAGACAATGAAGCATGCTTGTGACATCTTAGATATGCTGGAAGTGAGCTATGAAAAGAAGGTTGTATCTGCACACCGCACCCCTGATTTGATGTTTGAGTATGCCGAGAGTGCCAGAAGGCGTGGAATACGTGTTATTATTGCAGGTGCAGGAGGCGCAGCCCACTTACCGGGTATGGTTGCTGCCAAAACAACATTGCCTGTAATTGGAGTTCCTGTTCAATCAAGAGCACTAAACGGGCTTGACTCCTTATTATCAATTGTCCAAATGCCTGGAGGTGTCCCTGTTGCAACAGTAGCAATCGGCAAGGCAGGTGCTACCAATGCAGGTCTGCTTGCTGCACAAATAATAGCTGCTTTTGAACCGGAATTAGCTGAAAGAATTGCCACGATGAGAGAAAAAACAAAAAATGAGGTTATGGAAAGTAGTGATGAACTTGTCTAACTCAGTGATTCTCCCAGGTCAAACTATTGGTATAATTGGTGGTGGGCAATTAGGCAGAATGATGGCTTTGGCTGCAAAAGCACAAGGGTATCGAATTGCTGTATTGGATCCGACAGAAGACTCACCGTGCGGACAAGTGGCTGATCATAAGATTGTCGACTCCTATGCCAGTATGGAAGGCATAAAGCAGCTTGCAAAGGTTAGTGATGTAATCACATATGAATTCGAGAATATTGATGCTGAATGCTTAGAATGGCTTCAAACACATGCATATGTTCCACAAGGTTCTTCCGTCCTTGAAATAACACAGGACCGGGTCAGCGAAAAACAAGCCATTCAGCAAGCTGGAGTGAAGGTTGCTCCGTTTGAGGTAATTGAGAAATCAGGAGATTTAGAAAAGGCACTGGTGACTATAGGCATTCCGGCTGTCCTGAAAACAGCAAGGGGCGGCTATGATGGAAAAGGTCAATTTGTAATTCGTTCCAGCTATGAAGTGCAAGAAGCAGAAAAGCTGCTGGCGCACGGAAGATGCGTTTTGGAGAAATGGATTCCATTTGAAAAAGAGATATCTGTTATTGTGACGAGGGGCATTAACGGTGAAACAACTGTCTTTCCAGTCAGTGAAAACATCCATATCAATAATATTCTTCATCAATCAATTGTGCCTGCCAGAATAAGCGATCGTGCAAAAGAGGCGGCGATACAGAAGGCAGGAATCATTGCTGAACACCTCCAGCTTGTTGGTACATTGGCAGTGGAAATGTTCTTAGGCAGTGATGATGATATTTATATCAATGAATTGGCGCCAAGACCGCATAACTCAGGACATTACACGATAGAGGCATGTGAAACTTCACAATTTGAGCAGCATATCAGAGCAGTCTGCGGAACTCCGCTAGGAAGCACGAAGTTATTGAGACCAGCTGTAATGGTTAATATACTAGGTGAGCATCAAGCTCCTATAATAAGCGCTCTTCCTGAGCTGGAAGACTGGAAAGTTCATCTTTACGGTAAACTAGAACCAAAGGAAAAGCGCAAGATGGGACACGCGACATTACTGCGTTCTTCTGTTGAAATTGCCCTTGATGAAATAGACAGGTCCGGCATTTGGAGCCTGCAAACAGAAAAAATCGGAGGATAAGAAATGATCGATCGTTATACTAGACCAGAAATGGGAAATATTTGGACTGAACAAAATCGTTTTCAAGCATGGCTGGAGGTTGAAATTCTCGCATGTGAAGCGTGGGTGAAGCTGGGAGAAATTCCTGAAGAGGATGTTAAAAAGATTCGTGAAAATGCATCCTTTGATATTGAGCGTATTCAAGAAATTGAACAGGATACACGCCATGATGTTGTTGCATTCACAAGAGCTGTTTCTGAAACATTGGGAGATGAGCGCAAATGGGTTCATTACGGCTTAACTTCAACAGATGTAGTTGACACTGCATTATCCTACTTAATTAGACAGGCTAATGGAATTATTTTGAAAGACTTGGAAAACTTTATTGAAGTCTTGAAAAATAAAGCAATTGAACATAAATATACAGTTATGATGGGCCGCACACACGGTGTTCATGCTGAACCGACAACATTTGGTTTAAAGCTGGCATTATGGCATGAGGAAATGAAGCGGAACCTTGAACGCTTCAAAGCTGCAGCTGCAGGCGTAGAATATGGAAAGATTTCCGGAGCTGTTGGAACATATGCCAATATTGATCCATTTGTGGAGCAATACGTATGTGAGCAATTAGGTCTTAAACCAGCGCCGATTTCAACACAAACATTACAGCGCGACCGTCATGCTGAATATATGGCATCAATTGCTTTAATTGCAACATCTATTGAAAAATTTGCAGTCGAAATCCGTGGCCTGCAAAAGAGTGAAACAAGAGAGGTAGAGGAATTTTTTGCGAAAGGACAGAAAGGTTCTTCTGCAATGCCGCATAAGCGTAATCCTATCGGCTCTGAAAATATGGCGGGTCTTGCTCGTGTTATTCGCGGCTATATGATGACTGCCTATGAAAATGTTCCACTATGGCATGAAAGAGATATTTCTCATTCTTCTGCAGAACGAATCATCATTCCGGATGCAACGATTGCCATCAACTATATGCTGAACAGATTCAGTAATATCGTTAAAAACCTGACTGTATTCCCTGAAAACATGAAACGCAATATGGACCGCACATTAGGATTGATTTATTCACAAAGAGTACTGTTAGCACTGATCGACAAAGGGCTTACAAGGGAAGAGGCATACGATACAGTTCAGCCACGAGCAATGGAGTCTTGGGAAAAGCAAGTTCCTTTCCGTGAATTAATTGAAAGTGACTCAACGATTTCAGCTAAACTGACTAAAGAAGAGATTGACGATTGCTTTGACTATCATTTCCACATCAAGCATGTTGATACAATTTTTAACAGGCTGGGACTTTAACATGTTTGGCATAAAAGCACCTTTGGGCGCTTTTATGCCGAATAATCCTAATTTTACTAGATAAACTTACATTCGTTTTATCCCTAATTTTTTTGATAAGGAGACTCTTCAAATGGAAAAGAGAGCTTTACTGTACGAAGGAAAGGCAAAAAGAGTTTATGGAACGTCTGATGAAAACATCGTGTGGCTTGAATACAAGGATTCTGCAACAGCATTCAACGGTGAGAAGAAGGCAGATATCACAGGTAAAGGCCGTTTAAATAACGAGATTACAAGCTTACTATTTTTAAAGTTAAAAGATATGGGTATAGAATCTCACTTTATCGAAAAACTGTCAGAAAAAGAACAGCTAGTAAAAAAAGTTTCAATCATTCCATTAGAAGTTGTTGTAAGGAATTTAGCTGCTGGAAGCTTTTCAAAAAGATTAGGAATAGAAGAGGGGCAGCCGTTATCAAAGCCTCTTGTTGAATTTTATTATAAGGATGACTCTCTAGGAGATCCGATTATTACGGAGGATCATATTGAAGAGATGAAGCTAGCGACAGAAAAAGAAGTTGCAATTTTGAAAAAAAGCGCTCTTGAAGTAAATAAAGCGTTAAGTGCTTTCTTTGCAGAGTTGGGCATACGTCTTATCGATTTCAAGCTTGAATTCGGCAAGGATGCAAAGGGAGAGATTCTGCTTGCGGATGAGGTTTCTCCAGATACATGCCGCTTATGGGATATCGAAACAAATGCGAAATTGGATAAGGATGTATTTCGTCGCGATTTAGGAAATTTGACAGAAGCATATGAGAATATTCTAGCTAGATTAGGGGGAAAACAGCATGTTTAAAGTTAAAGTATATATCACATTGAGAGAAAGTGTTTTAGATCCACAAGGAAATGCAGTGAAAGGGTCACTTCATTCTTTAAATTATAACGAAGTAAATGACGTTCGCATCGGAAAATATTTAGAGCTAACTTTAGAAAAGTCTGATCGAAACGTTGATGAACTAGTAAAAGAAATGTGTGAAAAGCTGTTGGCAAACACTGTTATCGAAGATTACACATACGTGGTTGAGGAGGTTGTTGCACAGTGAAATTCGCTGTAGTCGTATTTCCAGGGTCCAATTGTGATGTCGATATGTTCCACGCAATAAAGGATGAATTGGGAGAAGAAGCAGAATACGTATGGCATGACGCAGGTAGCTTGGAAGGTTATGACGGAATTTTACTGCCTGGCGGTTTCTCATATGGGGACTATCTCCGTACTGGTGCCATTGCAAGATTCAGCAATGTCATGAAAGAAGTTGTAAAAGCAGCAGAAGCAGGGAAACCGGTATTGGGTGTATGCAATGGATTCCAAATTTTACTTGAGGCAGGACTTTTGCCGGGAGCGATGAGAAGGAATGATCAACTGAAGTTCATCTGCCGTCCTGTTGAATTGAAGGTGGAAAACAACAACACGATGTTCTCCACTGCATATAAAGAGCAAGAAGTTATTACAGTTCCTATCGCACATGGAGAGGGAAACTACTATTGTGATGAGGAAACTTTAGCTAGATTACAAGAAAATAAGCAAATTGTATTCACATATAATGGCACAAATCCGAATGGAAGCTTAGAGAATATTGCAGGAATCACCAATGAAAAAGGAAATGTCCTTGGCATGATGCCGCACCCGGAAAGAGCAGTAGATGAGCTTTTAGGTGGAGCAGATGGTCTGAGAATTTTCCAATCAATCGTAAAACAGTGGAGGGAAGCAAATGTCGTTAATGCTTGAGCCAAGTCCAGAGCAAATTAAGTCAGAGGAAATTTACAAACAAATGGGTGTTACGGACGAAGAATTCGCAATGGTTGAAAAAATTCTTGGCCGGCAGCCTAACTACACAGAAATTGGACTGTTTTCAGTCATGTGGTCTGAGCATTGCAGCTATAAAAATTCTAAGCCAGTGTTAAGGAAGTTCCCGACATCAGGTCCGCAAGTGTTGCAAGGACCTGGGGAGGGTGCAGGTATCGTTGACATTGGGGATGGGCAAGCAGTGGCATTTAAAATCGAAAGCCATAACCATCCATCTGCAATTGAGCCTTATCAAGGAGCGGCAACAGGAGTGGGCGGCATTATCCGCGATGTATTCTCAATGGGCGCTAGACCAATTGCAATTCTTAACTCTCTCCGTTTTGGTGAATTGGATAATGCTCGTACTAAGTATCTTTTTGAAGAGGTAGTTGCTGGAATTGCAGGCTATGGGAACTGTATCGGTATTCCAACAGTGGGCGGAGAAATTGCGTTCGATTCTTCCTATGCAGGCAACCCGCTTGTAAATGCAATGTGTGTTGGTTTAATTAACCATGAAGACATCAAAAAAGGCCAGGCACATGGAGTTGGCAATACAGTAATGTATGTAGGTGCTAAAACAGGCCGTGACGGTATTCATGGTGCGACGTTCGCATCGGAAGAGCTGACAGAGAATTCAGACGAGAAGCGTCCTGCAGTTCAAGTTGGCGACCCTTTCATGGAGAAGCTTTTGCTAGAGGCGTGCCTAGAATTGATTCAGTCAGATGCGTTAGTCGGCATTCAGGATATGGGTGCAGCAGGACTTGCAAGTTCAAGTGCAGAGATGGCGAGCAAGGCTGGATCTGGAATTGAAATGAATCTCGATTTAGTGCCTCAGCGTGAAGTTGGCATGACAGCTTATGAAATGATGCTTTCAGAATCTCAAGAACGTATGCTGATAGTTGTTAAAAAAGGCAGAGAACAGGAGATCAAAGATCTTTTCCATAAATATGATCTTGAAGCAGTTGCTATCGGTGTTGTAACAGATGATAAAATGTTGCGACTTCTTCATAAAGGGGAAGTAGTTGCGAATGTTCCGGCTGATGCATTGGCAGAGGATGCGCCAGTTTACCATAAACCTTCAGCAGAACCGCAATATTTCCGTGATTTCCAAGCAATGGAGAATACAGTTCCTGTTGTCGAAAATTATGGAGAAGCACTTGCCAACCTTCTAAAACAGCCGACAATTGCTTCAAAGGAATGGGTTTATAACCAATACGACTATATGGTTCGCACAAGTACGGTAGTTGCACCAGGATCCGATGCTGCTGTTGTCCGAATCCGAGGTACGAAAAAAGCGTTAGCGATGACTACTGACTGTAATGCACGTTATCTTTACCTAGATCCAGAAACCGGCGGAAAAATTGCTGTTGCAGAGGCAGCTCGCAATATCGTCTGCTCAGGGGCAGAGCCATTGGCAATTACAGATAACTTAAACTTTGGAAACCCTGAAAAGCCAGAAATATTCTGGCAGATTGAAAAAGCTGCTGACGGTATTAGTGAAGCATGTTTGGCACTTAATGCACCGGTTATTGGCGGTAACGTGTCCTTATACAATGAAACAAACGGAACAGCAATCTATCCGACACCAGTAATCGGAATGGTTGGTCTGATTAAAGATACAAATCATATAACAACACAAAGTTTTAAAGCAAGCGGAGACCTTATTTATCTTCTTGGTGAAACGAAGGATGAATTCGGAGGAAGTGAACTTCAAAAGATGCTTGAAGGCTCGATCTTTGGTAAATCACCTGAATTAGACTTAGAAGTAGAAAAGAGCCATCAAGCGGCTGTCCTTGCCGCAATCAGAGCAGGATTAATTGAATCTGCCCATGACTTAGCTGAAGGCGGCTTAGCAGTAGCTGCAGCGGAGAGCTTGTTTGGACCAAATGAATTGGGTGCACAGCTTGATCTGGAAGGCAACCCGGTTTCAGCCCTATTCAGTGAATCTCAATCTCGTTTCTTGCTTTCTGTTAAACCAGAAAACAAAGAAGAATTTGAAAGACTAGTTCCTGCGACAATTATTGGGAAAGTAACAAATGATAACATTCTTACTATAAGCCAAGGGGAAAAAATTCTGATTAACGAACAGGTGGAAGTGTTAGAAGCTGCCTGGAGAGGAGCTATTCCATGCTTGCTGAAATAAGAGGGTTAAATGAAGAATGCGGAGTCTTTGGTGTTTGGGGCCATACAGATGCTGCTCAGCTTGCTTATTACGGACTTCATAGCCTGCAGCACAGGGGACAAGAAGGTACTGGAATTGTTGCGACCGACGGGGAAAAACTTAAAGGCATTAAAGGGGAAGGACTTGTTTCAGAGGTCTTCACACAGGATGCAATAAAGGAATTGTCAGGAAAAGCTGCTATCGGTCATGTTCGGTATGCAACAGCAGGAGGCGGGGGCTATGAAAATGTCCAGCCCCTTCTGTTTCATTTCCAAAGCGGAAGCATGGCGTTAGCCCATAATGGAAATCTTGTTAATGCTAATGCGCTGAAGAGTCAATTGGAAGCTCAAGGTAGTATATTCCAGACTAGCTCTGATACTGAGGTCCTCGCTCATTTAATAAGAAGAGGCGGTTTTTCTGCCTTTAATGAAAGAGTGAAAAATGCCTTAACGATGATTAAAGGGGCATATGCTTTCTTAATCTTGACAGAGACGGAACTAATGGTTGCACTGGATCCAAATGGCATGAGACCTCTTTCTTTAGGGAAACTTGGCGATGCTTATGTTGTTGCTTCTGAAACATGTGCATTTGATGTTGTCGGTGCAGAATTTATTCGCGATATCCTGCCAGGAGAGCTTTTGATCATTGATGATAATGGTTTCCGTTCGGAAATGTTCTCAGTGGCTTCTAATATTGCAATGTGTACGATGGAGTATGTATATTTCTCAAGACCGGACAGCAATATTAATGGTATCAATGTTCATACAGCTAGAAAAAACCTTGGAAAAAGACTTGCCCTTGAAGCCCCGATTGAAGCAGATGTAGTAACAGGCGTTCCAGACTCGAGCATCTCTGCAGCTATCGGCTATGCAGAAGAAACAGGTATCCCTTATGAATTAGGATTAATAAAGAACCGATATGTTGGCAGGACCTTTATTCAACCATCGCAATCATTGCGTGAGCAAGGGGTTAAAATGAAGCTTTCAGCAGTACGTGGGGTCGTTGAAGGAAAGCGTGTCATCATGGTTGATGATTCAATTGTGAGAGGAACAACAAGCAGAAGAATCGTTACAATGCTGCGTGAGGCTGGTGCGACAGAAGTGCATGTATTGATCAGTTCACCCCCTATTAAAAACCCATGTTTTTATGGAATTGATACTTCTACAAAAGAAGAACTTATTGCATCGAAATACTCGGTTGAAGAGCTTCGCGAAATTATTGGGGCTGATTCTCTCATTTTCCTAAGCACAGAGGGAATGGTGGATGCAATCGGCAGATCGGAAGAAGGAGAGACTAGAGGTTCTTGCTTAGCTTGCTTTACAGGCAAATACCCAACTGAAATCTATCCTCCTGCACTGCAATCATACGAAAAGGTGTAATAGTTAAAAAGAAGTGAAAAGCGGCATATGGTTGTGTCGCTTTTCCATTGAAATGCACATAAGAGATGTCTTTGAATATAGGAGGATACGTATGGCTGAGAGCTACAAACAAGCAGGAGTTAATATCGAGGCAGGCTATGAAGCAGTTTCGAGAATGAAGAAGCATGTAAATAAAACAATCAGGCCTGGTGTGATGGGAGGGCTTGGCGGTTTTGGCGGAATGTTTGATCTGTCAGTATTAAACTTAAAAAATCCGGTACTAGTTTCAGGAACAGATGGAGTAGGAACAAAGCTGATGCTAGCCTTTATGCTGGATAAGCACGATACGATCGGCATAGATGCTGTGGCAATGTGTGTAAACGATATTGTCGTACAAGGAGCAGAACCAATTTATTTCCTAGATTACATTGCATGTGGAAAGGCAGAGCCTGCAAAAATCGAAGCGATTGTAAAAGGGATTGCAGATGGCTGTGAACAAGCGGGCTGTGCATTAGTAGGCGGAGAAACTGCTGAGATGCCAGGCATGTACAGCGAAGAGGAATATGACCTTGCCGGATTTGCAGTCGGTGCATGTGAAAAGGAACAAGTAATAACAGGGGAAAACATTAAGGCTGGTGATATCCTGATTGGACTTGCTTCCAGCGGAATTCACAGCAATGGCTATTCTCTTGTCCGCAAGCTTTTCTTTGAAACAGCAAATATGTCCTTATCTGAATATGTAGACGAACTAGGCTGTACCCTTGGAGAGGAATTGATTAAGCCGACGAAAATCTATGTGAAATCAATCTTGTCTGCTCTTCAAAAATTTGAAGTTAAAGGATTATCCCATATAACAGGCGGTGGTTTCATTGAAAATATTCCCCGCATGCTTCCAGAAGGCTTAGGGATTGAGCTGGTTGAATCCAAATGGGAAGTGCCTGCTGTTTTTAAGCTCATGGAAAAAATAGGAGATTTGCAGCGTAAGGAAATGTACAATATTTTTAATATGGGCACAGGAATGGTTCTTGCTGTGGACAGCGGTGCGGAACAGGATATTCTTGCACATTTTGAAGCAATCGGCGAAAAGGCATATACAATTGGCAAGGTAACAGATGATGGAGAAATCAACATCATCCTGAAACAATAACGGAGGAACAGAAATGAATAATATTGCTGTTTTTGCGTCAGGCAGCGGCTCCAACTTCCAAGCGCTCGTGAATGCTGCAGAAAACAATGAGCTGCAGGCGTCTATTAAATTATTAGTCTGCGACAAACCTGAGGCGTATGTAGTGGAAAGAGCTGCAAACCATGGCATTGATGTGTTTGCATTTACAGCCAAAGACTATAATTCAAAGGCGGAATATGAATTTGATATACTCCAGAAGCTGAAAAGTTACGAGATTGAGTGGGTTATCCTTGCGGGTTATATGCGTTTAATTGGAAATACACTGCTTCAGGAATTCCCTGGTAAAATTATAAATATCCATCCGTCCCTGCTTCCTGATTTTCCTGGAAAAGATGCTGTCGGCCAAGCGCTTGCAGCGGGTGCAAAGGAAACAGGGGTAACGGTTCACTTCGTAGATGAAGGAATGGATACTGGCCCAATTATTGCACAAGAGGCCGTCGATATCATCGAAGGGGAAACAGAGGAAAGCCTTCAGGCTAAAATCCAAAGCATTGAGCATGGGCTTTATCCAAAGGTAGTTCAATCATTAGTCGTTTCCAAGTGATTTATTGCAGCAGTAGACAACTATATGAAACAGGGGGAAAAAAAGGAAATGAAAAAGCGTGCATTAATAAGTGTTTCAGATAAAACAGGAATTACAAGCTTTGCAAAAGAGCTTCATGAATTAGGGTTCGAACTGATCTCAACAGGGGGAACAAAAAAAGCCATTCAAGAGAGCGGCATCCCAGTACTTAGCGTCAGTGAGGTAACAGGTTTTCCAGAAATTTTGGAAGGCAGGGTAAAAACATTAAATCCGTATATTCATGGCGGTCTTTTGGCGAAATTTGACGAACCTGGACACCAAGCACAGCTTGAGGAGCATAAAATCCAGCCAATCCAGCTAGTTTGTGTGAATCTTTATCCTTTCCAAGCTACAATCGCGAAGGAAGATGTAACAGTGGAGGATGCCATCGAAAATATTGATATCGGCGGCCCTACGATGCTGCGTGCTTCTGCAAAAAACCATCAATATGTAACAGTAGTTGTAGATCCTAGTGATTACGCAACAGTTATAGAAGAACTAAAGCAGGACGGTGGAGTGAAGTTTGAAACGAGAAGAAAGCTTGCTGCTAAAGTGTTCCGTCACACTGCTTCATATGATGCGATGATTTCCCAATACATGAGCGACCTTTCAGGCGAGGAAAACCCTGAATCAATGACTGTCACATATGAACTGAAGCAGTCCTTAAGATATGGAGAAAACCCGCACCAAAAAGCAGCATTCTACCGCAAGCCTTTAGGTTCTGCATTTTCTATTGCGAATGCAACACAGCTGCACGGCAAGGAGCTTTCCTATAATAATATCAATGATGCAGATGCAGCGATTCAAATTGTCAAAGAATTCACAGAGCCTGCTGCAGTTGCAATCAAGCACAGCAATCCGTGCGGTGTTGGAACAGGCGAGGACATTTTTACGGCATTTACAAGAGCATTTGAGGCAGACCCTGTATCCATTTTCGGCGGAATTGTTGCATTGAACAGAGAAGTTGACGCTGACACAGCGAAAAAGCTGCATGAGATTTTCTTAGAAATAGTTATTGCTCCGTCCTATTCAGATGAAGCTTTAGAGGTTCTTAAAGGAAAGAAAAACATCCGTTTGCTGACAATACCTTTCTCTACAGACAACAAGAAAGAAATGAAGTTTACTTCTATTGAAGGTGGCTTGCTTGTTCAAGATTTCGACAGCTATACATTGGATGATGCAACAATCACAATCCCAACAGACAAAAAACCGACAGATGAAGAGTGGGAAGCACTTAAGTTTGGCTGGAAGGTTGTTAAGCATGTCAAATCAAACGCAATTGTTGTCAACAATAAGGACATGACATTAGGTGTTGGTGCAGGACAAATGAACCGTGTCGGATCTGCGAAAATTGCACTAGAACAAGCTGGAGACAAGTCAATCGGAGCAGTATTAGCATCTGATGCATTCTTCCCAATGGATGATACAGTCGAAGCAGCGGCAAAAGCTGGAATCACTGCAATTATTCAAACAGGTGGAAGCATCAGAGATGAAGATTCCATTAAGAAAGCGAACGAATATGGAATTGCTATGGTACTGACAGGAGTAAGGCACTTTAAACACTAAAAGCTTTGATGGAGGATGGAAATGATGAAGGTACTCGTAATCGGCCGTGGTGGGAGAGAGCATGCGATTTGCACAAAAATAAAGGAAAGCAAACTAGTCGAAACTATTTTTGTGGCACCAGGCAATGTGGGAATGACAGATGTTGCTGAACGTATTTCAATAGAAGAGACAGAAGTAGACAAGCTAGTCCAGTTTGCATTAGAACATCAAGTAGACTTGACAGTTGTTGGTCCTGAAGTGCCTCTCCTATTAGGGGTTGTTGATAAATTTGAAGCTGCCGGTCTTAAAGTCTTTGGTCCAAGGCAGAAGGCTGCAGAGATTGAAGGAAGCAAATCCTTTGCAAAGGATTTAATGAAGAAATACGAAATTCCAACGGGACAGTACGAAACATTTTCTGACTTTGAGCAAGCGAAAGCATATGTATTAAAAGTTGGAGCACCGATAGTCATCAAGGCAGATGGACTAGCGGCAGGTAAGGGTGTAACTGTTGCAATGACATTGGATGAAGCATTGGCAAGCATTGAAGAGATGCTTGTGGGAGCAAAATTTGGTGATGCCTCTGCAACAGTCGTAATTGAAGAATTCCTGGCTGGTGAGGAATTCTCCTTAATGTCCTTCGTCAATGGAGAAACAGTCATTCCATTAGAGATTGCCCAAGACCATAAGCGTGCATATGATGGAGATCAAGGACCAAATACTGGCGGCATGGGTGCTTATTCTCCTGTCCCGCATATTGATGAGGCGATAGTACAGACCGCGATTGAAACAGTCGTCAAGCCGACTGCAGAAGCGATGATTAAAGAAGGAAGATCCTTTACAGGGATACTTTATGCTGGGCTTATCGCAACAGAGGACGGTCCTAAAGTCATTGAATTCAATGCTCGTCTTGGAGACCCAGAAACACAGGTTGTTTTGCCAAGAATGAAATCTGATTTGGCTGAAATTTTGTTGGCGATCTTAGCTGGTGAGACCCCTGTCATTGAGTGGCATGAAGAGGATATGTTAGGTGTTGTTGTTGCAGCAAACGGCTATCCTGAAAGCTACGAGAAAGGTGCTGTCATTAAGGGCTTGGAAAACATGGAGGATGTATCTGTTTTCCATGCAGGAACAAGTCTTGACGAAGATGGCAACTTTACAGTTGATGGCGGTCGTGTTTTACTTGTGGCTGGCAAGAGCAAAACAATCAAAGGTGCACAAGATAAAGTGTATAAAGAGCTGGAGAAAATGGAAAGCGACGGTGTCTTCTACAGGAAAGATATTGGCTTCAAGGCAATAAAATAAACAAAAAAAATCCCGAACTGCATGTGGCAGCTAGGGATTTTTTTGTTTATGCTAGTTCAATTCCGCCTGTAATTCCATATACTTGTGCTGTCACATAGCTTGATTCTTCAGAAGCGAGAAACACATATACGGATGACAATTCAACAGGCTGTCCACTTCGCTGCAACGGTGTGTTTTGCCCAAATTGCGGAATTTTGTCGCTAGGCTGTCCACCAGTAACTTGCAATGCTGTCCAAATTGGACCTGGTGCGACAGTATTTACACGAATACCTTTTGCTGCAACTTGTTTAGCCAAGCCGCGAGTGAAGCCGGTAATTGCAAATTTAGTGGAAGCATAATCGAGCAGGTTCGGGCTTGGATTATAGCCTTGAACGGAAGTAGTTGTAATAATCGAAGCCCCTTTTGGAAGAAGCGGCAACGCTGCTTTTACAACCCAAAACAATGAGAATACATTAATTTCAAATGTGCTTCGAAGCTGTTCTGTTGTTAAATCAGCAATATCTTCAACTGCTTGCTGTTTGCCTGCTACTAATGCCAGCACATCAAGACCACCTAGCTCATCATATGCTTTTTTAACTAATTCGCCGCAAAAAGCCTCATCACTCAAATCACCTGGGATTAGAATAGCTTTGCGTCCTTCTGCCTCAATCAGTTCTTTAACTTCTTCAGCATCAGGCTGTTCTTCAGGCAGATAATTGATTGCTACATCCGCTCCTTCTCTAGCATAAGCTATAGCTGCTGCACGGCCGATGCCAGAGTCTCCTCCAGTTACAAGGGCTTTACGGTTTGTTAATCTTCCATTTCCTTTATAGCTTTTTTCTCCGCAATCAGGTATTGGCTCCATTTTCTGCTGAAGACCTGGCGGGTCTTGGAATTGTTTAGGAAAGTCTCCTGTAAAGTATTGCTCTAATGGATTGTTTAGATTAGACAATGCAATCTCTCCTTTTTTTTTATTTCCGTTTTTCCTTTTTTAATGCTTCTCTATTTGGATTCCCAATCATACAGAACAATAAACAAAAACTTTGGCGAAAAGTTGCAAAGAGAAATAAAAGTTTGTGGAATGGAAAGAGATGCTTTTGCATATTATTTACGAATACAATGAAAAGCCTGCAGGTTTTTGACTGCAGGCATTAATGGATTATTTCTTCATATCATCGGGTGAAAAAATGGATGCAGGATTAAATTCACTCATAATGTTTTGAATATCCGCAGGAGAAGCTTTTTCAGCAGATTCCTTTGGTGTTTCCTTGTTCTCTTTGTGTGAATTGTGCTGGTTATCTTTTTTAGAACCTTGTCCCTTGTTGTTATCAAACATGGCAACTATTGGGCAATAACGCACAATTCCTTCGGCGATTTTCATTCCTGCAAGTAAGGCTATCCATAAATAGGACTGCTGGTTAGGCCTTTTAGCGAGCTTAGCTGTGCTCCAAGCTAAAAAGGTAAAGCCTAATGTGATGCGAATCATTGCATTAATTAAGCTGATATTCTGCTTCGGGTTCATAAAAAGTGCCTCCTTATAAATTTAACCTAAAAGTAATATTAGAAAAATCTTTATGTGATAAAATGATTTTAATGATAAAGATTTCCATTTTTTAAAAATAAAAACAAAGTTGTCAATACAAAGGGGAGAAAACAATGTTAGAGCAACGTTATCGTTGGAAAAATAAAATGTTAAGAAAACATGTTTCCGTCCTAAATGGCGAAAGTGCGCCATCCATCATATTGCAAAATGCAAAATATTTAAATCAAATTTTGCGAAAATGGATTTGTGCAAACATTTGGATATATCAAGACAGAATTGTCTATGTTGGGCAAGAAATGCCTGAAAATGTCCGCGGCAGTGAAATTGTTGACTGTGAAGGCCAATATTTAGTACCGGGCTATATAGAACCGCATTCCCATCCTTTTCAAATATATAATCCCCTTACTCTTGCTCAATATACATCACAATTCGGAACTACAACACTGGTAAATGATAATCTTCTGTTAGCTTTGCAGTTAGAAAAAAAGAAAGCGTTTTCTTTTATGGGTCAGATGCGAACTCTTCCAACGTCTATGTTTTGGTGGTGCCGTTATGATTCACAGACAGAGCTCGCTGAGGAAGAAAAAGTATTTTCACACAGCAATGTAAAAAGCTGGCTTGAGCATGACGCCGTCATTCAAGGAGGAGAACTGAGCGGATGGCCTCAACTTTTGGATGGTGATGATATGATGCTTCACTGGATTCAAGAGACGAAACGGATGCGAAAACAAGTAGAGGGACATTTTCCCGGAGCATCTGAGAAAACTTTAGCAAAGCTGATGCTCCTTGGAGTCGACAGCGACCATGAAGCTATGACAGGCCGGGAGGTACTTGACAGACTGATGCAAGGTTATATGGTAAGTCTGAGATACTCATCTATTCGCCCTGATTTACCTAGTCTTATCAGAGAAATGAAAGAGCTTGGAATCAGCCAGTTTGATAAATGCATGCTGACAACAGATGGATCTCCGTCCTATTTTTATGATAGCGGGCATATTGACCAGCTTATCCGCATAGCAATGGAACAAGGAATTCCTGCTGTGGATGCCTATAATATGGCAACCATTAATATTGCAAGATACTACAATATTGAGCACCTGCATGGAAATATCGCGACTGGCAGGGTCGCTAATATTAATTTCTTGAGTGACATTGCTGAACCAACGCCTCACTCGGTTTTAGCGAAAGGAACTTGGGTAAAGCGGGCAGATGAAATAGTGGAAGAGGCATACCCTTCGATTGATTGGGTGGAATTTGGTTTCGAGCCTTTAAAGCTCGACTGGGAATTGACAAATAATGATATGCAATTCTCCATGCCGTTTGGGATAAGGCTCGAAAATTCAGTAATCACAAAACCATACTCCATTTCAATTGATGTTTCTGGAGAGACGCTGTCCCAAAAGCATGATGAGTGTTTCTTTATGCTGTTAGGAAGAAACGGAAATTGGAGAATAAATACACTCCTGAAAGGTTTCTCAAAGGAAATAGGCGGATTGGCAAGCTCCTATACGGGGGATGGGGACATTATCCTGATAGGAAAAGATCAAAAAGACATGATAAAGGCATTCAATAGGTTGAAGGAGATAGGTGGGGGAATCG
Organism: Bacillus sp. (in: firmicutes); assembly: GCA_031179905.1. Classification (GTDB taxonomy): domain Bacteria; phylum Bacillota; class Bacilli; order Bacillales; family Cytobacillaceae; genus Niallia. The sequence goes on from JAPSHL010000008.1 coordinate 17,511, forward strand.
TCATATACAAGGATGGCCAATTGGCATTAGAGCTGCCGCTTCCATTAAAAGGAGTAATGGCTGATATGTCTGTGAATGAGTTGATCAAGACAGAAAAAAAACTATTACAATATATTAAGGATGCTGGCTTTCCATATGATGATCCGATATATACACTGGTTTTCTTTTCCGCAACTCATTTGCCGTATATAAGAATTACCCAGAGAGGTTTATATGATGTCATGAATAAAAATGTACTCTTTCCGTCAATAATGCGTTAAAATATAAAAGAGATTCTTTTATTAATGAGAATATTCTGATATATGTATAGGAAGGCAACAATATTGCAATAAAATATTGCTTGCTCCTAAGCTAACAGCACTCCAATCTTGTGTGCTGCCTATTTTAGCCTATTATCAAAAGAGATCCTTTGCCGCTTTTATGTTTTGCACCCTTTCTTCCTAGCAGGTAATTTTAAAAAAACGCGCTATTAGGAGGATTTATGAAAAAGAGCATAGTATTGTTTTTGGCGGCAGTCTTACTTTTGATGACAGCATGCAGCAAAGAGCCGGAAATTGTCGGCACGCATGATGAAAATCATCAGGGCGGTGATGCGGGCAAAGATGAAGGCAGTGTAGAAGATTTAGGCTATACATATCCTTTAACAGGCCTTGCAAATGATGAAAAAAGCAGTGAGCGAGCAGTAGGCATTATGGTGAACAATCATCCGAAAGCTAGACCGCAGACTGGTCTAACAGATGCCGATATTGTATATGAAGTCCTTGCTGAGGGAGAAGTAACAAGGTTTCTTGCTATCTATCAGAGCAAGGCTCCACAGCTGATCGGCCCTGTAAGAAGCGCAAGGGACTACTATGTTGAACTTGCAAAAGGATATGACGGTCTATTTATTGCTCATGGATACAGTCCGGAAGCGAAGAAGCTGTTGACAGAGGGATATATTGATAACCTTAATGGTATGCAGTATGACGGAACATTATTTCAGCGTTCCGCAGAAAGGCAAGCGCCTCATAATTCGTATATCAGCTATAGCAGTATACTAAAAGGGGCGGAACAAAATAATTTTGAAATGGATGTATCCCCTAATCCGCTCGCCTTTTTGAATGAGGAAGATATAAACCGAATACAAGGGGAAGAAGCGAACAAGATATCTATATATTATGGTTCGAACCCGCAGTATAATTCTTTATTTTATTATGATAAAGATACTGAAAAGTATATCCGGTATTCAAATGGCGAAAAAACCGTTGATTACGAATCAGGCATGCCTGTTGCCGTAAGCAATGTGTTCATTTTGGAGGCAGAACATCACACAGCAGACAGCAAAGGCAGACGAGATATAGATTTGCAATCTGGTGGAAATGGCTACTTGCTTCAAAAAGGCAAGTGGAATAAGGTTGAATGGAAAAACATAGATGGCCGGCTTCTCCCGTTTGATGGTGACCGGCAAATAGGACTTGTTCCTGGAAAGACATGGATAAATATCATACCTTCTGATCCTGGATTAGACGCAGCCGTTTCATTAGAGACACAATAAACTAATATATGTAATCGATGGAGGTAATGACATGCAAATTGACAAACTAAGAGGGAAAGAGCTGGATCAGCTGTTTAGATCCATCCTTTCATTAGAGAATTTGGAAGAATGCTATCAGTTTTTTGATGACTTATGCACAGTTAATGAAATTCAATCACTTTCACAGCGCCTTGAGGTTGCAAGGATGCTGCGAGATGGAAACACTTATCATAGCATTGAAAAAGAGACTGGTGCAAGCACGGCAACAATCTCGCGTGTGAAAAGATGCTTGAACTATGGCAATGACGCCTATGTTATGGCATTGGACAGAATCAAGGAAAACACAGATTCTGAAGAAGAAAGTGAATAAGGCTAATAGTTGAGCAGGCAAAAAATGCCTGCTTTTTGTTTTGCTATAAAAGGGCTGATAATTGCTGAAACATTGTTTCTTATAAAACCGTCCTATTATAAGCAGAGCTAAAATGAAAAGTGTAAATTGCTGTTATACAAAAGGAAATATACTGCAAATATTTACATGCATAATTCCTCCCTTTCATTTCTTTTTTGTAACATACACAAATGCTATAATGATGTAATGGAAGTTAGAATGGAGGATTTTTGCATGTATAATGTCCGTGAGTGGCGTCACGTTTTTAAATTAGATCCGAATAAGGAAATATCAGATGAACATTTAGAGAAAATTGCTGAATCTGGAACAGATGCGATTATCATTGGCGGAACAGATGGGGTTACGCTTGAAAATGTGCTTAGCATCATGTCCAGAGTCAGAAGATATACAGTCCCTTGTATTTTAGAAATATCGACAATTGATTCCATAACTCCTGGATTCGATCTTTACTTCATACCAACCGTTTTGAACAGCAATGATACAAAATGGGTAACAGGACTGCATCATGAAGCGGTAAAGGAATACGGTGAGATCATGAATTGGGAAGAGATACTTGTCCAAGGCTATTGCATTTTAAACAGTGAATGTAAAGCAGCGAAAGCAACCGAGGCTAGAACAGATCTAACTGCAAATGATGTTGCTGCATATGCCATGATGGCAGAGAAGATGTTCCATCTACCTATTTTTTATCTTGAGTACAGCGGTACTTATGGGGACCCAGAGGTAGTAAAGGCAGCAAAAAGGAATTTAAACAACACCGTCCTTTTTTATGGCGGAGGAATAAAGTCGCTGGATGATGCAAAACGAATGGCGCAAGAAGCAGATGTAGTGGTTGTAGGAAACATTATATATGATGATATATCAGCTGCTTTAAGCACGGTGAAAATAAAGAATCTGCATTGATTACAATAATAGAAAAAGGTATTATATAGAATATATGTTCTTATGGCGGTGAGATAATGCAATTTTTAACAGATAAAATATTAAATGGTTTGAATCCAGAACAGAAAGAGGCCGTAAAGGCAACGGAAGGCCCGCTACTTATAATGGCAGGCGCAGGAAGCGGTAAGACAAGAGTACTGACACAACGAATCGCCTATTTAATGGTTGAAAAAGGGGTTAACCCATATAACATATTGGCGATAACATTTACGAATAAGGCAGCAAAGGAAATGAGACAGAGGATTGCAGGTGTGCTTGGCGGTGCGAGTGAAGATATTTGGATCTCCACATTCCACTCCATGTGCGTCCGCATCTTAAGGAAGGATATCGACAGAATCGGCTATAACAGAAACTTCACGATTTTGGATACAACAGATCAGCAGTCTGTTGTAAAGCAAATACTGAAGGAAAGAAACATAGATCCGAAGAAACACGATCCTCGGGCGATATTGGGAAGTATCAGTTCTGCCAAAAATGAACTGGTTACACCAGAAGAATTCGCAAAAACAGCTGGAGATTACTTCTCACAGATTATCAGTGATGTATATACCGAATACCAAAGACGTCTAAGGAAAAATCATGCGCTTGATTTTGATGACTTGATTATGCAGACAATTCACCTGTTCCAGCGTGTACCGGAAGTTCTTGAATACTATCAGCGCAAGTTCCAGTATATTCATGTTGACGAATATCAGGATACAAACAGATCACAGTATATGCTTGTAAAACAGCTTGCAAGCAGATTCCGCAATCTATGTGTCGTGGGAGATTCCGACCAGTCTATTTATCGATGGAGGGGGGCGGATATTGCTAACATTCTTTCATTCGAAAAGGATTATCCGAATGCAAAAGTAGTCATGCTTGAGCAAAACTACCGCTCTACGAAGAAAATCCTTTCTGCTGCTAACAAAGTGATTGAAAATAACCCTGGCAGAAAAGACAAAAATCTTTGGACGGAAAATGAAGATGGAAATAATATTCATTACTATCGTGCAGACAGTGAGCAAGGGGAAGCACAGTTTGTAATTGGGAAGATACAAGAAATCAGAAGAGAAACTTCAAAAAAACTTGCTGACATTGCGATACTTTACCGTACAAACGCTCAATCTCGTGTAATGGAAGAAATGCTTCTGAAATCAAATATTGAATATTCCATTGTCGGGGGAATAAAGTTCTACGATAGAAAAGAAATTAAAGATACACTTGCTTATTTGAGACTGATTGCAAATCCCGATGACGATATAAGCTTGCAAAGGGTAATTAATGTGCCAAAACGGGGAATTGGTTCAAGCTCTATCGATAAAATCGCCAATTTCGCGGCAATGCATGATATGTCTATGTATGATGCGATTGAATCTGTTGAGCTAATTGGATTAAGCCCTAAAATCACAAAATCAGTAGCAGAATTTCACAACTTCATCCGCAAGTACAGCGAAATGCAGGAATATCTGTCGGTTACTGAGCTAGTGGAGGAAGTAATTGAAAAGTCTGGTTACCTTGATGCTCTGAAAGCAGAGAAGTCAATTGAGGCCCAAAGCAGGATCGAGAATATCGAGGAGTTCATGTCTGTTACGAAAAACTTTGAGGATACGAATGAAGATAAATCGTTGATCGCATTCCTGACAGACTTGGCCCTTGTTGCAGACATCGATAAACTTGATGATGACGGTAATCAGGCAGACGCTGTCGTATTAATGACTCTTCACTCTGCTAAAGGATTGGAGTTTCCAGTAGTTTTCCTTATTGGAATGGAAGAAGGGGTCTTCCCACATTCCCGTTCATTAATGGAGGAAGCGGAGATGGAAGAGGAAAGAAGACTCGCATATGTAGGTATTACAAGAGCAGAACAGCAGCTGTTTCTGACAAATGCCCAAATGAGAACATTGTTCGGACGTACGAATATGAATCCTCCTTCCCGTTTCATTAAGGAAATACCGGAAGATCTATTAGAAGGAACTCCAGAAAGAAAGAGCGAATCCCGATTCAGTGCAAGACCAGCAGCACCTGCAGCTAGAAAAGCGGTTATTAGACCTGCTGCAAGGACGACAGGCGGAGAAGATATTGGCTGGAATGTCGGAGATAAGGCGGTTCACGGTAAATGGGGAACCGGCACTGTAGTAAGCGTTAAGGGAGACGGGGATTCCAAGGAGCTTGACATTGCGTTCCCGAGTCCGGTAGGCATAAAGAGACTGTTGGCGAAATTTGCGCCAATCCAAAAAGGCTGATGAACGAGAAAGGAATGGAAGTATGGATATACAAGCAGCAGAAAAAAGGGTAAAGGAATTGCATAACCTTTTAAATAAATATAATTATGAATATCATGTACTTGATAATCCCTCTGTTCCCGATGCAGAATACGATGCTCTTTTAAAAGAGCTTGTTGATTTGGAACAAACATTCCCTGAATTAAAGACAAGCGACTCTCCTTCCCAAAGGGTTGGAGGGGAAATTTTGGACATGTTCTCGAAGGTACAGCATGAGACACCAATGCTGAGTCTTGGGAATGCCTTTAATGAAACTGATCTGCGAGATTTTGACAGGAAGGTTCGCCAAGCAATCGGAGACAACTTTTCCTATGTTTGTGAGCTGAAAATAGATGGACTCGCTGTGTCGCTGCGCTATGTAAATGGTTTGTTTGAGCTTGGAGCAACACGTGGAGACGGTACTACAGGAGAGGATATTACAGCGAACTTGAAGACAATTCGGTCAATCCCGCTTCGCTTAAATCAGCCTGTTAGCATTGAAGTGCGAGGCGAAGCCTTCATGCCGAAAAAGTCATTTGAAGCACTAAATAAAGCTAAGGATGAGAATGGAGAAGAGCCGTTTGCTAATCCAAGAAATGCTGCAGCCGGCTCTCTCAGACAGCTTGATCCAAGGATTGCGGCTTCCCGCAATCTCGACATTTTCCTTTATGCGATTGGAGATCCTGGAGAAACAGGTGTACAATCCCACAGCCAAGGTCTTGATTTGCTAGATGAGTTAGGCTTTAAAACAAATAAAGAGAGACAGCGTTGTGCAACAATTGAGGATGTATTGCAGTATGTGGAAGGCTGGCAAGATAAACGCCCTCATCTCCCGTATGAGATTGATGGAATTGTAATTAAAGTAGACAGTTTAGAGCAGCAAGATGAGCTAGGATTTACTGCGAAAAGTCCAAGATGGGCGATAGCTTATAAATTCCCTGCTGAAGAGGTTGTAACTAAACTCCTAGATATTGAGCTGAGCATCGGGCGTACTGGAGTGTTAACGCCAACAGCATTGCTTGCGCCTGTAAAGATAGCGGGCACAACGGTCAAAAGGGCATCGCTTCATAATGAAGATTTAATTCGGGAAAAAGACATCAAAATTGGTGACAGTGTAGTGGTAAAAAAAGCGGGTGACATCATTCCTGAAGTCGTAAATGTTCTTGCAGAGAGAAGAACAGGCGAAGAAAAGGACTTTATTATGCCTTCTGACTGTCCTGAGTGTGGAAGTGAATTGGTAAGAATTGAAGGAGAAGTGGCTTTGCGCTGCATCAATCCTAAATGTCCTGCTCAAATAAGAGAAGGGCTAATCCACTTTGTGTCCAGAAATGCCATGAATATTGACGGCCTTGGGGAAAGAGTTGTCAGCCAGTTGTTTTCTGAAAAGCTGATTGAAGATGTTGCAGACCTTTATAAGCTTACATATGAGCAGCTTATTAATCTTGAAAGAATGGGCGAAAAGTCTGTGACGAACTTGTTGAATGCAATTACTGCTTCTAAAGGAAACTCCTTAGAGAGGCTTCTGTTCGGTTTGGGAATCCGCCATGTAGGTGCTAAGGCTGCTAAAACGATTGCGATGGAATTCGGAAATATTGACCCATTAGCAAATGCGAGTGTTGAGGATTTAAAGGCAATTAATGAGATAGGCGATAAGATGGCCGATTCAATCGTCGCGTTCTTTGAACAGGAAGAAGCAGCAGAGCTGATTGAGGAGCTAAAAGCGGCTGGTGTAAACATGGAATATACAGGTGCAAGACCTGTTGCAGCAGAGGATTCAGACAGTGTATTTGCTGGCAAAACAATCGTTTTAACTGGTAAGCTTGAGCAGCTTTCCAGAAACGAAGCGAAAGAAAAAATTGAACTCTTAGGGGGGAAAATTACGGGAAGTGTCAGTAAAAAGACAGATATCGTAATTGCCGGAGAGGATGCAGGCAGCAAATTGACGAAAGCAGAACAGCTCGGGCTTGAAATATGGGATGAGGATAAGCTGTTGGAAGAACTAAAAGTTAAAGGTGTGTAATGGGATGAAAAAAAGCTTTATATTAGTAGTCAGTCTTGTTTTTCTTCTTTCAGCCTGTGCCCCCAACTTCCAGAAAGAAGAGGAAGTGAAGAGTGAAACAGGAGATAATGAAACGGAAACAGCCATCCTGCCGAAATTTAAAATTTCTGATGAGTATTACAGTATGAGTCTTCCTTTCAAAACGTCTGAGGCAAGAGGGCTTGTCGTCAATAATTTGAATTCGAGGTACGACATCAGTGAGTTTGAGAGCGGCCTGATGCGCGTTGCCCAAAATACTTTTAATACAGAGAATTATTATTTTCAAGAAGGGCAGTATTTAAATAGTTCGACTGTAGCTTCTTGGCTGAACAGAAAGTATACAGCGAAGGAACTAAAAGATAAAAAATTATCTGAAAGTGACAATGTCGGTCTAAACCCTTCTGACGAGGATAAAAGCCAGGCAGAAAGCGGCGAGATGGATCCGATATATCTTGCTCATATTCTCGAGCATGATTATTTAGTAAAAAACGAAGAAACGAATAAATTGGAGCTTGGCGGTGTTACAATCGGCCTTGCATTAAACTCTGTTTACTATTATCAGGAAAAGAACGACGGATCTACAAAGAAAAGGGATATTAGTCAGCAGACCCTTGAAAGAGAAGGGAAGAAAATAGCGGCAGAGGTCATTAAAAGGCTTAGAAAAATAGAGGGGTTGGAAAATGTACCAATTACAATCGCTTTGTTTGAACAAAAGGAGACTTCTTCTGTCGTACCAGGCAACTTTATTGCTTATGCAAACGCGGGAAATGGAGATGCTTCTTTAGGCGAGTGGAAGGATATCAATGAGAAATACGTCATTTTTCCTAATAATGATAGCCAATATAAAACAGAAAATGCTGCCTTCTCAAAATTCCAAAAGGATATAGAAGAATATTTCCCTAATTTCAATGGAGTGATTGGCAAAGGATTTTATGTTAACAATAAGATGCGCAGTCTGAGCATTGAAATGAAGATCCAGTTTTATGGGTCTACAGAGGTCATTGGTTTCTCACAATATGTAGCTGGGAAAGTAATGGATCGTTTCAAGGACACAAACCTGGCTGTACAAGTCAGCATAACTTCTGCTAATGGAGAAGAAGCGCTGATAGTAAGGGATGCAGGTCAGGATGAGCCATTTGTTCATATTTATCAGTAAAGAAAGGATTATCCCCACTGAGGGATAATCTTTTTTAGTTTTCCTTTTTTTGCAACATTTTAAATGACTGTGTGCGGAATTTTTTTAGTATAGTGGTAAAGAGTATCTATATAAGGAGTTGGAAATATGACAAATCCAAATTTAGATGATTACCTGCAACAAGGTATGTACGGTACCAAGGAAACAAAGCCCGAGGAAAGAAGAAAGTTTCTTGGCACAATTAGGGAAAGGATAGTTCTTGCCCTAATGCAGAACCAAGTAAGAGAAGAAAATGTCTATAAAGAGGCAGAAGAAGCTATTAAGGGCAACAAAGGTGCAAAGCTTTATTTAAATGGCCATCTCGATTATTCCTATTTGTCTAAGTACTTGAAAATTGCTAACCAGCAAAACATGGAATATACAATCGTGACGAATAATGATTATAATAGTGAAATCGGTTTGCTGATAGCATATGACCATGCTGTAGACAAAGAAGAAATTTATGTAACAGAGACAGTGATAGAAAAGAAAGCGGAAGAACCGAAGGAGAAAAAAGGATTTTTCGCTAAGCTTTTCAAAAGATAATACAGATTATGGCCAGGGGAAAAGAATGTTGATTCTTTTCCCTTGTTTCTTTAGTGGAGGTTTAAAAGGGACAGGCATGTGATATACAAAAACAACAGGATAGTTTGTTTATTTTTGGGAAATGTAAAAAAGATAAGTTAAATCACTTGTGATGTAAAATTAAATTGTGTACAATATAATTGTATAAAAGATTATTAATTGGAGGTTTTAACTATGTCAGAAACATTGTTCACAACATCTGTAAAAGCAGTTGGAGGAAGAGAAGGAAGAGTAGAATCAGAAGATTATGTAATTCAATTAGAAACAGCAATGCCTGGAACGCCAAGAGCGAAACAACTTGAGGATGCAACTAACCCAGAGCAGCTGTTTGCAGCAGGCTATGCTGCTTGTTTCGACGGAGCTCTTCAGATGATTGCAGGAAAAGAACGTGTAAAATTTGAATCAGAAGTAACAGCAAGTGTCAGCTTGATAAAAGATCCAACAGATCAGGGCTTTAAACTTGGTGTTAAATTATCTGTCAAAGGAACTGGCGTAGATAAAGCTACTTTAGAAGATCTTGTTCATAAAGCGCATAATTTCTGCCCTTACTCTAAAGCAACTAGAGGAAATATTGAAGTAACTCTAGAAGTTATTACTGCATAATATATTGGAAAAACCATCGCAAAAATGCGATGGTTTTTTTATTATTATTTTGCAAGCTGCTGCAAAAGATGAGCAAGGGAACTTTTCAGCTGACTGAATTCTTGCGTATCTTTATTGGAAAGCTTGAATATTTCTGCTGGAATGCAGGCAGCTTTTTCTTTCAGGCTTTTTCCTTGTTCGGTTAAGGACACCATGACAGAGCGCTCATCTTCCTGGGAGCGTTCCCTCTTGATAAGACCGTTCTGCTCCATACGCTTTAGCATTGGAGTTAACGTACCTGAATCAAGGTACAGCTCTTCACCTATACTTTTTACACTAAGCACCTCGTGTTCCCATAATAACAAAAGAACTAAATATTGAGGATAAGTAACATCAAGATCCTCTAGCAAGGGTTTATATTTTTTTGTCATTTCTCTTGAACTGGCATAAAGCAAAAAACAGAGCTGATTTTCCAGTTTAAGCATATCTATTTCATTTTCCATTGTAGTTCACCAACTTTAAAGTATCTTTATACTATTACTATTGTAATCCAATTATAGCTTTTTTCCTAATGAAGTAAATTGGAGCAGCAAATATAACCAGAAGATTTTTGGAAGGAAGGAATAATAAATACTTCCTTGTTCTTGTTGCCTTACTAGAGGCTTGTTTGATATCATCAGATTATTGCATGGAACGTACTTGGAGGTGACAATTATGTCAAGGATTACTAAAGAAGAAGTAAAACATGTTGCAAACCTTGCCAGGCTTGCGATTACAGAAGATGAAGCTGAGAAATTTCAAAAGCAGCTTGATGCAATAATTACATTTGCGGAACAATTAAATGAGTTGGATACAGAAGGTATTGCACCAACATCACATGTGCTTGATACGAAAAACGTATTACGCGAAGATGTTGCAGGAAAAGGCCTGCCGATTGAGGATGTGCTCCGGAATGCTCCAGAGCATCAGGACGGCCAGATTAAAGTGCCATCGATTATAGAGTAAGGAGGGAAGAGGATGAGCTTATTTGATCAAAAAGCGGCAGATTTGCAAGAAATGCTGCTGAAAAAAGAACTTTCTGTAACAGATTTAGTGCAGGAAGCATACACGAGAATTAAAGATGTAGATGAAAAAGTACAAGCCTTTATGACATTAGATGAGGATAATGCTTTTAATAAGGCGAAGCAGCTTGACGCAAGATTGGCTGCAGGTGAAACGACAGGACCATTGTTCGGCCTGCCAATCGGGATAAAGGATAATATTGTCACGAAGGATTTAAGGACAACATGTTCTAGCCGCATACTGGAGAATTTCCAGCCAATCTACAATGCAACAGTCATGGAAAAGTTACATAATGCTGACACGATTACAATCGGGAAGCTGAATATGGACGAGTTTGCAATGGGATCATCAACAGAGAATTCTTATTATATGAACACGAAAAACCCTTGGAATTTAGATAGAGTGCCAGGCGGTTCATCCGGCGGTTCAGCCGCAGCTGTTGCAGCAGGAGAGGTTTTATTTTCACTTGGGTCTGACACAGGAGGCTCTATCAGACAGCCGGCGGCATATTGCGGAGTTGTCGGCTTAAAGCCTACATACGGACGCATCTCCCGTTTTGGCCTTGTCGCGTTTGCATCTTCCTTAGACCAAATTGGTCCAATCACAAGAACAGTTGAAGACAATGCCTTTCTTCTAAATGCTATTTCAGGGGTAGATCCAATGGACAGCACATCAGCAAATGTGGCAGTTCCAGACTTTACGAAGAGCTTGACAGGGGATATCAAGAATTTAAAAATCGCAGTACCAAAAGAATATTTAGGCGAAGGTGTAAGTGAAGAAGTGCGACAATCAGTGCTTGATGCTCTTAAGGTTTTAGAAAAGCTTGGGGCTACATGGGAAGAAGTATCATTGCCGCACAGCAAATATGCGTTGGCAACTTACTATCTGCTGTCTTCTTCAGAGGCTTCAGCTAACCTTTCCCGCTTTGACGGTATTCGCTACGGCTATCGTGCTGAAGATGCAGGAAGTTTAATTGAACTATATAAAAAGACGAGGGCAGAAGGATTTGGCGACGAAGTAAAACGCAGAATCATGCTTGGAACTTTTGCATTGAGCTCTGGTTACTACGATGCTTACTATAAAAAAGCGCAAAAAGTCCGTACGCTAATCAAAAAAGATTTTGAGGATGTATTTGAGAAATACGATGTAATCGTAGGACCTACTACCCCAACACCAGCATTCAAAATCGGCGAAAATGTGAATGATCCATTAACGATGTATGCGAATGATATTTTGACAATCCCAGTCAACCTTGCTGGAGTGCCGGGCATTTCAGTTCCTTGTGGATTCTCCAATGGAATGCCGCTTGGCTTGCAAATCATTGGCAAACACTTCGATGAAGAGACTGTCTATAAAGTGGCATATGCATATGAACAAGCAACGGATTACCATAAGCAAAAACCAACGCTGTAAGGGGTGAAATAAATGGAATTTGAAACAGTCATAGGACTAGAAGTCCATGTGGAATTAAAAACAGAATCAAAAATATTTTCTGCAAGCCCGAACCATTTCGGGGCTGCTCCGAATACCAATACAACGGTTGTGGATTTAGGATATCCGGGAGTATTGCCGGTCCTGAACAAAAAAGCTGTTGATTACGGTATAAAAGCATCAATGGCGTTAAATTGCCAAATTGCAACAGAAACAAAATTTGACCGCAAAAACTACTTCTATCCAGATAACCCGAAAGCTTATCAAATTTCTCAGTTTGATAAACCAATCGGGGAGCACGGCTATATCGATATTGAAGTGGACGGTTATAAGAAAAGAATCGGAATCACACGTGTTCATATGGAAGAGGATGCAGGAAAGCTGAACCATGGAAACGGCTATTCTCTAGTCGATTTCAACCGTCAAGGAACGCCATTGATTGAGATTGTATCTGAGCCGGACATCAGAACGCCGAATGAAGCTTATGCTTATTTGGAAAAGCTGAAATCAATCATCCAGTATACAGGTGTTTCTGACTGTAAGATGGAAGAAGGATCTTTACGCTGTGATGCGAATATTTCCATCCGCCCTGTAGGACAGGAAGAATTCGGAACAAAGACTGAATTGAAGAACTTAAACTCATTTAACTTTGTTCGCAAAGGTCTTGAATACGAAGAAAAGCGCCAGCGTGAGGTTGTGCTTGCCGGTGGTGTGATTGAGCAGGAAACACGCCGTTATGATGAAGCAGCAAATACTACTCTGCTGATGCGTGTGAAGGAAGGTTCAGATGATTATCGCTATTTCCCAGAGCCAGATTTAATGGACCTGTATATCGATGAAGATTGGAAAGCGAGAATTCGCGCGGAAATTCCAGAGCTTCCTGATGCTCGTCAAAGAAGATATGTAGAAGAATTAGGATTGCCTGAATATGATGCGAATGTATTGACTGTTACAAAAGAAATGGCAGATTTCTTTGAAGCGACAGTGAGTGCTAAAGCAGATCCTAAGCTTGCATCCAACTGGATTATGGGGGATGTATCAGCTTATTTAAATGCAGAAGGAAAAGAGTTGGCAGATGTAGCAATGACTCCAGAAAGTCTTGCAAGCATGATTAAACTCATTGAGAATGGGACAATTTCCAGCAAAATTGCTAAACAAGTGTTCAAAGAGCTGATTGAAAACGGCGGCGACGCAGAACAAATTGTTAAAGAAAAAGGATTAGTGCAAATTTCGGATGAAGGAGCTCTGCTTCAAATCATTTCCGAAGCTTTGGATAATAATCCACAATCGATTGATGACTTCAAGAACGGCAAACAAAAAGCTGTCGGTTTCCTTGTTGGTCAAATCATGAAGGCGACAAAGGGGCAAGCCAACCCGCAAATGGTCAACAAGCTGCTCGTTGAAGAAATAAATAAAAGATAATAAAGAAACCAAGAGCTAATGCTCTTGGTTTTTTTATTTCGACATTTTCCCAGCATATTTCCCAGGAAAAGTCTTCTCTAGGCAATTTTCGTGGTTAAATTTGCAAAGCTTGTCCGAATTAGGCTTGTTAACTAATCTTTTTCGGTCCGATGCGATCTTTTTTAACTGTCTTATCATTTATTTTCGGTTCAGTTTGATTAAAGAAATTGATAATATTGGACCTGTGCAAGTATATAAGCAGTAAGAGATAGATGATAAAAATAAGTTCATGTTGAAGACTTGCATCAAATAAGGCATAAAGCAATATTGTGATTCCGACAGAAATGCTGCCAAAGAAAACATACTTAGTTATCCAGATAACAGCAATGAATGTTAAATAAACAACGAAGAACATGACTGGATTTGCGATAATCAGCATACCTGCAGTTGTGGCGATTGCCTTGCCACCGCGGAAGCCTGCGAACACAGGGAAACAATGACCGATTACAGCAGCCAACCCAGTATAAATTGGGTCGATATCCTGAGATAATAGAAAGGGAAGAGCTGCGGCTAGTGCACCCTTGCCGATATCGAAGATGAGTACAGCGAGACCCGCTTTTTTCCCAAGCACACGAATAGAGTTCGTTGCTCCAGGATTAAAGCTGCCATGCTTTCTTATATCGATGTCAAAAAATATCTTACCTATTATAATGGCAGCTGGAATAGATCCTATTAAATAAGCGAGCAATATCGTATACAAAAGCATTCTCCTTTGACGGTATGATAAATATTCCCATTTTCTATGTTAGTATATGCAAGCAGAAAAGTATACTTGTTCCTTAATGACATGATTTTAAAAAAACAGTCAAAAAGCCGCCAATTAACAGAAAGACGGCTTTTTGACAAAAATAGTTTATTCAAATCCTTCGATGACTAGTTCTTGGACGCTGACAACAACCTCTTCCGTATCCATATAATTCAAAGAGACATCCATTCCTTTATCAAGGAAGATGCTGTATGGAAAGTCATTTGATGACACTTGGAATATTCGTTTATCTTGGTCTACCATAAAGCGGACGACAGTGCTGCCTTCCATTTCTGATTTGTAGACATAGCTGATTTTCCCCTCTATTTCCTTCATGTCAGCCAAATCAGTAGGAACGGTGTTGTCATCTTTGAGCAATGTAGCGATAGCATATTTATAATCATTGAAAAGCTTCGACTTTTCATTGCTGTAGCTGTATACTTTCTCATCTTTGGCGTTGACAAGGACAATTTGCCTCAGCACGTTATTGCTGTCCATCAAAGGTACTACCCATGTAAACTGGCCGTAGATAGTATACAAAATAGGAGTGCCAGCTTCATATTTTTCTGCCCGGAATGTCTTTTCTGCTACGTTAATAGCAGATTTCCCGTTTAAGGAGCCATTAGCATTCTCATAGAATGTGAGCTTGCCATCTCTAGCATTGATAAGAGAATAGCCGACCATGCTGCCGCTGTCTGATTTCGGGCGAGTGAAATCAGTAAACCAGTTTAGAGCAAGAGCTTTATTGAAAACACCATTCACTTCATCCGAATCTTCCCATTCTGTTGGCACCTTTATATCTTCTTTAGAGAAGACTGTATTCCAGAAGCCATGCACATATTTTCCGTACCATTCATTCCAATCTTCTGCTACACTTGTCGGAATGACGTGGTCGATGAATGCAGGAATCTCGTTCATCTTATAATCTTTTATTTCGCCATTTTCGGGATCAATAATATAAATGCCTTTTACATCGACAATTTCCCTGAATTTATTGTAGTCCCCATATGGCACGACGTAAAAAGGCTTATCATTATCATCAGGTTCAAAGCTTGCCTCCAGCAGGACAGAGTCCTTGTGGCTTTTTCTGACGAGACGCTTTAAGTCTTCATGGAAATAGGCAGAAGGAACATAAGTCATTTCTGATTTTACTAAGACAGCATCTTTATTTTCGTCCTCTGCGCTCATTTTGATGAAGCCAGGAACAGGTACATTCTTCATCCATTTAAAGAAGCCTGTGTATTCAATTGGTGTAACCCAATATAGATGATCGCCGATTTTTTGCAAGGTAGATTCTCCAAGATCATAATAAGAGGCATGAGACAGCTCCCCAAGCTTTTTTTCACTCCGATACCTTGCATACTTTTCCGGGACGACAGCAATATGCTGTTCATCTGTTGATTCCTCTTTCTCCTCGGCAACCGTTGCTTTTGCTGCCACAAATTCATACTTATCATTAGCGATTGTTAGCGGATAAACAAATTGGAAGTATGCACTGGCAATCAGCATTGCGATCCCAAGAAAGCTTGTGTAATAAAATCCTTTTGCCTTCCGATAAAAAATATCAGCCAAAAAGAACAGTGCTAAATAAAATAAGCTAAACTTAATTGCTGCCTGCAGAGAATAATCGATAAGCTGGAAATAGGTTAAAACAAAAATAATGATAGCACCAAGAATGACACGCAGCAGCTGTGTGTACAAGAAACCTTTATTGCGATAATATGCTTTCCAAATAAATGGATTAAGTGTTAACGCGAGCAATGATAATAAATATATCATTAACATAACCCTCCTTATGATAATTGCTTCCATTTTAATACGGAACGCCTACCATAATAGTTTCATAAATCATTCCTAACATAATCCGACAAAAAAACATCCTATATATAACAAGAATAATGGTACTATAAAAAAGTGTATGACTCGATTTAAAAACTTAGTAATTGAAAAAAATATAACATTGGTGTAGGGGTTGAGCATTTTATAACGTCTATTATGTGAAGATGTGATGAGGGGGGGGGAGAATAATAACAGATCAAGAGTTGATTGAGTTAGTCAAATTTGGAGATGATGACGCATTTAGACAGCTCGTCGAAAAGTATCGCCAGGATGTGTTCCGTATAATTTACAGCATCCTGAAAGATCAGAAAGAAGCTGAAGATGCTGCGCAGGAAGTATTCCTCAAAATATATTACTCTCTCCCCAAATATGAAAACCAAGGATTTAAAACTTGGATAACGAGGATAGCAGTCAATCATTCGATTGATGTTAAGCGAAAACAGCAAAGAAGGAGAGAGGACGTTACAGAACAAATTGAGCTTGATACAGGAAAAAAAGACAATGTAGTAGCAGAAGTGCTCATAAGGCAGCAGCGCAAGTTGTTAAGAGAAAAGCTGAATGATATTCCAGATAATTATCGCGATGTTATTTACGGCTACTATATTGCAGAAAAGAGCTATCAGCAATTGGCCGAAGAGCAAAATGTTCAAGTCAAAACAATTGAAACAAAACTGTACCGGGCAAGAATCTGGTTGAAGAAGCATTGGAAGGAGGAGGATTTCTTATGATAACACACTATTCTTTTGAACAATGGCTACAGTATGCAAAGGACGAACTGGATGGGGATAAACGTGAACAAATGGAAGATCATCTATATGGATGTGATCATTGTCTTGATTTGTATGTCCAAGCAGTTGAAGCTCAAGAACAGGAACTTCCGTCCATATCGGATGTAGAAGCATTCACAGATCAAATCATGCAAAAAATTATACAGGAGCAGGCAGAACCAACTGAAATATCTGTTATAAAACCGAAAAAGAAAAGATCATTTTATCAATCCTCTATCTTTCACTACGCAATTGCGGCCAGCATAACGCTAATTTTGATGACGACTGGAGTTTTCCAATCGATCGTCAAACATACTGAAAGCATTCAAAAGGCAGAAATGCCTATGAAACAAGAAGAGGTAAAAGTAAGCTTTGTTGATAAGACATTTTCTTGGCTTAATACATTTGATGGGAGTATGAAGGAGGAAAAGAAAAAATGAAAAACCCGTTTGCCGCATTTATATTAGCTTTCTTTCCGGGAGGTGGACTATTTTACATTGGAAACCGGATAAGAGGCTCCTTATATGGCGCCGCAGTATTCGGACTGGCAGTATTCTCAATATTCCTGTTAAACATGTCGGGATATCTGGATGGGGTTATTGCAGCCATTGTTTTTATTGGTTTTCTCATCTATTGCATTAGTATATTGGACACCTACATTACGGCTAGCCGCTATTTTAAACGACAGGTGCTCCCAAGCAATCAGACAGAGGATGGGATGGAGCGAACAGTACTTGTCAATACAATTGAATCACAGCGTTTTTACACGATTGTTTTATCCTTTGTGCCTGGTTTAGGACATATTCAATTAGGTTTAATGTACCGAGGCATCACATTATTATCCACCTTTTTAGGTCTGATTATCATGGTCCTTTTTGTCTCGATTATAACTGGAGCAGGTGAGTTTCTGCTGTTCCTTGCTATTTTGCCTGTCATTTGGGTATATGGCTTTTTTGATGTGATGCAGCAGTTCGCCAGAAAGCAAAATGGTGAGGAACTGGTAGATCAAACGATCTTTCAAGATTTTGAACAAAACCGTGAGGACGGAAAGAAAAGCAAAATCATTGCAACCTTTCTTTCAATATTTCCTGGAGCAGGCCATTTATATCTAGGCTTGCAGCAAAGAGGACTGCAGTTGATGGCGGCATTCCTGTTTTCAATCTTTTTAATCAATGAGCTGTACTTAGGAATTTTCCTGTTTTTAATACCGATTATTTGGTTTTACAGCTTTTTCGACGGACTCCAAAAAGCTTCCAAAATGGGAGAAACCGAGCTGGAGGATACTCCGGTTATTGCCTATTTGACAAATTATCAAAAATGGGTCGGAGTTGGACTACTTCTTGTAGGTTTTTATTACATGACAGTTAACATCCTGCTTCCTGCTTTTTCTTCTAGGTTGAAAGTATGGCTTGGAATCGACCTGCAATTTTTGTTCTATCATTATTTTCAGACAGGTGTAGTCTGCATTATTCTTATCTTAGGCGGTTTGCGAGTGCTTGTCGGTAATAAGAGAAACAGATAAATAAGCAGTCGGTAATTAAGATTGCACTAAGGAGGAGAAGCACTGAATGAGAACTTGGAGAGTCGGAACATTTTCAATGGGGTTGTCACTTTTGTTTCTAGGGGTTTTCCTATTATTGTCTCAAATTTTGGAGTGGAATATCACAACAGCATTAAAGCTGTGGTGGCCAATCATTCTTGTAGTCCTTGGATTGGAAATACTTGTGTACCTTTTTCTTAGCAAACAGGAAAAGCCTTATCTGAATTTTGACCTTTTCAGCATCGTTATCGTCGGCATACTAGGTACAGCAGGGGTTATAATGGTTTTTCTCCAGACTTCAGGATTCATGGATTTGATTCAGGATGAAATTAGTAGAGAAGAAAGCACAATGGACCTGCCTGTCTACGACCAGAATATTGATAAGGATATTAAAAGAGTCGTAGTAGAAGGGAGCGGGTTGAGGCAATTAAGAGTAGAAGGAGTAAGTGAAAGGAATGTCTCCTTGTTTGGTACATACAGACAAGACAGTACAATCGGAAAAATTGAAAAGCAAGCAGATTATCTCACCATTTCCGAGAAAGGAGATACACTGTATATAAGGGTGAAGGAGCGTCCGAATCAAACAGCTTCATTCTACTCTGATTACTCAAATATTGATGCCACACTGCTTGTACCGACAGATGTTAAACTGGAAATTGCCAATCTTTCAAGCGAGCTTTCTATAAATCCGCGCGGACTGAAAAACGATTGGAAAGTGTCTGGTGCTGGTGAAATTGATTTAGATATTCAAGAGACAAATAATGTAATGGTGACTGTTGAGGATACTCAGATTGGAAATGGAAGCAGCGAGAATTGGAGCATTGCAGAGCAAGAGGTTGATGCAGGTGGGAACTATGACTCAACAGCGCAAGAAGACACTACTATTTATAACGGCACTTTTAAAAAAGGAAAAGCAGACTATCATATAGACGTTTTTAATGGTGGTGTACTGCAGCTGAATGATAGGGAATAAAAATTAAAACAAACGATTGTTTAAATTTATAAAGACAGGTAAAAGCGGTTGGAACCCATATTTTTAGGGTATAATTGATAGCAGATTTCTAAATCCTTCAGAGCTTTTCTGCGGGATACTAAATATTGCCTAAAGAAGTATTTTTCGTATATGATGTTAGATGGTAGAAACAAGTCATGAAATTATGAAATAGGATGATGGGTATGAAAAGGGCTAGAATTATATATAATCCTACATCAGGCCGGGAAGCTTTTAAAAAGCATTTACCGGAGGTGCTGAAAAAACTGGAGAACGCAGGGTATGAAACATCCTGCCATGCTACTACGGGACCAGAGGATGCCACAAAAGCTGCAAAGATTGCAGTTGAAAGAAGATATGATCTTGTTGTTGCTGCAGGCGGTGACGGTACGATTAATGAAGTAGTAAATGGGCTTGCAGAGCAGGAGTACCGGCCGAAGCTTGGGATTATCCCAGTTGGAACGACTAATGATTTTGCGAGAGCCTTGCATATCCCCCGAGATATTGAAGCTGCTGCAGATATAATTGCTAAAGGAGACACAATCCCTGTTGATATCGGACGGCTGAATGAAGATAAATACTTCATCAATATTGGCGGCGGAGGTAATTTGACAGAGCTTTCTTATGAAGTGCCAAGCAAGCTGAAAACAATGCTTGGACAGCTTGCCTATTATTTAAAGGGTATGGAAAAGCTGCCCTTCATCAAGGCTACTAAAGTTAAGATAGAATACGATGGTAAATTGTTCGAAGGAGAAGTCATGCTGTTTTTAATTGGATTGACTAACTCTGTCGGAGGGTTTGAGAAACTTGCGCCAGGTTCTTCAATCAATGACGGTCTATTTTCTTTACTTATCTTGAAAAAGGCGAATTTAGCAGACTTTATCCGAATTGCTACATTGGCTTTGCGCGGTGAGCATGTTAATGATCCAAGTGTCATCTATGTCAACGCTAACCGTATTAAAGTAACATCAGAGGAGAAGGTTCAACTTAACCTGGACGGTGAATTTGGCGGGGTGCTCCCAGCTGAATTTGTTAATTTGTACAGACATTTTGAAGTGTTTGTTCCAATAAACCAAATCCGAGATGAGGACCGTCCTGAAAAAGAGACAGTATCAGAGCA
>JAPSHL010000120.1 GCA_031179905.1 Bacillus sp. (in: firmicutes)
TGGCAGATTCTATGATAATATAAGTTGCCATCATCAAAGTAGCGTTAACAACAATCGGGCCAATTGCATTCGGAATAAAATGCTTAAAGATAATACGGAAATCGCTCGCACCGATTGCTTTTGCTCCGTGCACAAATTCCTGTTCCCTCAAGGACAAATAAGTTCCCCTGATAATCCTCGTCAAGTTCGGCCAAGAGGTTATCGCAATGATAGCAACAAAGCTGCCGATTGACACCTTTGGCATAATGGAAACTACTGTTAAAGCGATAACGATGAATGGAAGCATCATGATGATATCAGCGATACGCATGATAATTGCATCGACAATTCCGCCATAGTAGCCGGCAATTGAGCCTAACAGTACACCTATTACTAATGTACATACCATTGCAGAGAAGCCAACGATAAGAGAGATTCGTCCACCGTACAACAGACGGGCAAGGTTATCCCTTCCTGAACCGTCATTGCCGAGTGGATGATCAGCACTTGGTCCATGTTCTACCATCAGCAAATTTGATTTAGTTGGATTTTGGTCTGTGATAAGCGGTGCAAAAATCACAGCAAGGATGATAATCGTTAACACAATGACACCAAGCACTGCTAATTTATTTTTCAAGAACCTGCCCAGCGCTATCTGGCCGGGAGTTTTACTCTTTTTATTATCTACCTTTAAAGGTAAATTTGGTTCTGTTTCAATCGTTTGTTGTTTAAGTTCCATTGTTCATTCACCTCACTCGTATCGAATTCTCGGGTCAACAAGGCTGTAGCCGATATCTGCCAGCAGATTTCCCAGCAATGTAAAAAAACCGATCATTAAAGCAATGACCATGATGACAGGGTAATCTTTGCTGGAAATAGAGTTAATGAACAATGTCCCAAGACCGGGATATTGATATACACCCTCTGTAATGATTGCGCCCCCTAAAATGGCCCCAATCTCAAATCCAAGCAATGTCACAATCGGAATCAAGGCATTTCTTAATGTATGCTTGTACAATACGGTATTTTCTGTCATTCCTTTTGCTCTCGCTGTACGGATGTAGTCTCCTGACAGCACATCGAGCACCTCTGAGCGCATATAACGTGTATATGTAGCCATTCCACCCAAGCCTAATGTTAATCCCGGCAGAATTAAATGATGGATTTTATCCCAAAATAGCTCCGCTCCCTGCAGATTAGGACTCGAGACTGTTCCTTGCGACGGGAACCAGCCGAGCTGGATGGCGAAGAAATAAATGGCCACCAAACCGAAGAAGAAACTCGGGATAGCAAGGCCAAAAAAGCTGAAAGTTGTTACTGTGTAGTCCAGCATAGAATATGGTTTTCTTGCTGAGTAAATACCGATTGGAATCGAAAATAAAATCGTAATAAATAAAGAAAAGGTTCCCAGCGTGAGTGTATTGCTGACTCTGGATTCAAGCAAGTCAGTTACTTCACGTCCCTTATACACAATTGATTCCCCAAAATCCCCCTGAAGCATATTTCCTAACCAGCGGAAATATTGCACATAAATGGGATCATTCAACCCTAAAGCTTCTTTTTGCTGTTCATATACTTTTGGGTCTACATTCGGATCAAGCTTTCCAGTAAAGGGATCGCCAGGAGCCGCCTGCATTAAACCAAACACGATGACTGTCAAAGCGAATAGCATTGGAATGAACACTAATACGCGACGAATAATATACTTATACATTGCTCCCCCTCCATTTCTTATGATGTAAAAGTATAAGCTGCTAAATTACAGCCTGTTTTTATCTTTTGGTTCATTTCGTACAGACCGCAGCACCACACGAAATGAACCAAAACAAAATTAGTAAAAGGGGCTTTCTTTTAGGGACAGGCTCCGCATAAAAAGCAAATATCCTGTTATTATGCGTATTGCCTAAAATGCGAAAGCCCCTTCTATTTAGAGATTAATTACTCTGTCACACTCCATAGATGTGTATTGTTCAAGAATGAGTATGGTAATACATCTACGCCTTGCAGACGTTTATTATGCGCCCATAAGCTGTTTTGAGCATATAGGATTAATGCAGGAAGATCTTCTGAGAACTTCACTTGCCATTCGCTGTATTTCTCTTTTCGGTAATCCTGCTCAAATGCATCTGGTGGTGTGAATGCATCTTTTAGCAACTGTTCTGCTTCAGGGTTATTCCAACGGGAATAGTTGTAAGCAGCATTAGCAGACCATAAGCCGCTCGGATCTGGATCTGTGCTGTCTAAGCTCCAGCCAAGCAAGTATAGATCCCAATCTTGTGCGTTCTTTTCTAGGTCTTCAAAGTAAGCAGCAGCTTGTTTTGGCTGACGCAAGTCAATTTTAATTCCGACAGCTTCAAGATATTCTTGAATAATTGGTGCTGATTTTTCACGAATTTGGTTTCCTAATGGATAGTTCAGGTTTAATACCCACTCGTTTCCATCCGGATCTTCACGGAAGCCGTCACCATTTGTATCTTTATAGCCAGCTTCATCTAATAGAGATTTTGCTTTTTCTGCATCAAATGCATATTGGTTAGGTTTTGTATCATCATATGCCCAGAATTGTGTCGCGATAGGAGAATTTTGGATTACCCCTTTACCGTACAGCAAACCGTTGATGATTGCTTCGCGGTCAACAGCATAAGCAATTGCCTGACGGACTTTTTGATCGGAAAGCTTTGTATTTTCTGTCCATTTAGATGGATCGATAGATGTGTCGCCTTGTTCACGGTGGTTAACCATCATACCCAATATTTGGTATCCGAAGTCCGGCTGTTCAATAATTTCGACATTTTCATTTGCAGCAACTGTATCATAGTCTGCAGCTTGGATACCTGTTGGATCTGCTACAAAGTCAACTTCTCCACTTTCAAGCATACCTAGGATGACAGATTGATCTACAACCTTCCACACGATACTGTCAAGTTTAGGAGCACCTTGCCAGTAGTCTGCGTTTTTCTCTAAAACGTATTGCTCGCCCTCTACAACGTTAGTCAATTTAAATGGACCAGTACCAACAATTTTGCCTGCCTTTGTTGTACCTTCAGCTTTTGGCATGTCAGCAATCGCAACATCTTTAAAGATATGCTCAGGAATGATTGGGAAACTTGAATCAGACAGTGCCAGTACATTCGGCTCCGCAAATTTAAAAGTTACAGTGTGATCGTCAACCGCAACAACACCTTGGAATTCGTCTGTTTTGCCTGTAGAGAAATCCTCATAGCCTAACAGTCTTGAAACATATTGTGTACGAAGACCGCCAGCCTCAACGTATCCAGGGCTTGCAATCGATTTGTATGTAAATACAACATCGTTTGCTGTGAATGGCTCTCCATCATGCCATTTCACGTTTTCTTCTAAGTGGAATGTCACTTCTGTTTGGTCTTCATTAAATTCCCAGTCTTTTGCTAATTTTGGAATGAAATCAAGGTTTTCATCTTGTCCTAATAATCCTTCATGCGTTAAAGTTAAGATATTGTTCTCATATGCATCAGCATAGAAAATTGGATTGAATAAACCAGCAGGAGCTGTATCCATCGCACCAGTTACAGTACCTCCATCAACTGCTTTTCCAGGCTCAGCGTTCGTGTCATCGCTGCTTTTGCTGCACGCTGCTAAGATCCCGAATACTAAAGTAAAGCCTAATAAAAGTAACCAATTTTTCTTTTTCAACGTCTTTCCCCCTTAAAATAATTATCTGTAGAAAAAGCAAACCAAACTTGGGTAGACACACCACCTCCTTAAACAGCAGAATACTCAGTCTTCTTTAGTGTATAAGTGGCAGGCAACGAAATGGCCTTCTGTCACTTCCGTCAAATCAGGGCGCACGATTGCACATCTTTCATGTGCTTTCGGACAGCGTGTTCTGAATGAGCAGCCTGTCGGCGGATTAGACGGGCTTGGCAAATCGCCCTTCAGGATGATCTTTTCTCTCTTTTTTGTCACATCCGTTGTCGGAACTGCCGATAAAAGCGCCTGTGTATATGGATGAAGAGGTGTTTCATACAGCCCTTTTTTCGGGGCCAATTCTGCTATTCTTCCTAAATACATTACAGCTACACGATCACTTATATGTTTAACAACACTCAAATCATGGGCAATAAATAGGTAGGTTAAATTAAATTCTTCCTGCAAATCTGCCATCAAGTTAAGCACCTGTGCTTGAATGGACACATCCAAAGCAGAAACAGGCTCATCACATACAATAAATTTAGGATTTAGCGCTAGCGCTCTTGCAATGCTGATACGCTGTCTTTGTCCGCCGGAAAACTCATGGGGATACTTCGTCCGCGCATCTGCTCGAAGCCCTACCTTTTCCAACAGGCTAATCGCTTTCTCTTCCCGCTCGCGCCTGTTTAAGTTCGTCTGAACGAGCAACGGTTCTTCGATAAGCTCTTGGACACTCATTTTTCCATTTAATGAGGCGAATGGATCCTGAAAGACAATTTGCATATCCTTTCTAATAGGGCGCATCTTTCTGTTATTTAATGTCGAAATATCCTTGTCTTCAAAGACGATACTGCCCTCTGTTGGATCAAGAAGACGGAGAATGACTCGTCCCAATGTAGATTTTCCAGATCCTGATTCGCCAACAAGACCGAGCGTTTCCCCTCTGATAACATTTAATGAAATATCATCAACCGCCTTAACATGGCCAACTGTATGCTTTAGGACTCCGCCTTTAATCGGAAAGTATTTTTTAATGTTTTTCGCTTGAAGTATGTAATCTTCTTCAGTCTTTTTCAGTAAATCTTGCTCCATCAATGACATAAAATTTTACTCCTCCTATTCATACAGGTAGCAGCGCACCTTATGGTTTTGTCCGTTTTCTAGAAGATTAGGATTGCTTACACGGCATTTATCCATTACATGTTTGCAGCGGTCAGAAAAACGGCAGCCAACAGGAAAATCATAGGCAGGCGGAACTGTTCCTTTAATGACACCCAGTCTGCTTACATCGTCCTCCAACTTTGGTAAACTTTCCAGAAGTCCATTTGTATACGGATGCTTCGGATCAAGGAACATTTTGTTTACTTCAGCCTGTTCTACAATTTGTCCGCCGTACATAACCATCACTCTGTCTGCATATTCAGCCACGACACCTAAGTCATGTGTTATGAGCAGTACTGCCATGTTGAATTTTTTCTTCATCTCATCAAGCAAATCAAGGATTTGCGCTTGAATTGTCACATCAAGTGCAGTTGTAGGTTCATCGGCGATTAACAGCTTTGGCTCACATGAAATGGCAATGGCAATCATCGCACGCTGACGCATTCCCCCAGACAGTTGGTGAGGATATTCATTGATTGTTTCTTCAGCCCTTGGAAAACCGACAATTCTCAACAGCTCAATGGCTCTGTTTCGCGCTTCTTCCTTTGAGACTTTCTTATGCTTGCGAATTGTTTCCATAAGCTGGTTTCCAATTGTGAATACCGGATTTAATGCGGTCATCGGCTCTTGGAATACCATAGCAATTTCACTGCCGCGCAGTTTTGCCATTTGTTTATTAGAATAAGGAACAATATCCTCACCATTAAAGCGGATTTGTCCTCCCTTTATTTTCCCAGGCTTCCCGACGAGCTTCATTATAGAAAGAGAAGTGATACTTTTGCCTGAACCTGACTCACCGACTAGTGCCACCGTCTCACCAGGATTTATGGAGAAATCAACACCATCGACAGCTTTTGCCACTCTGTGTTTATCTACTTGAAAATACGTTTTTAAACCTTCCACTTCTAATAACGCATGTTTAGTCATATACTCACCTCTGCTAAAATCCTTGAATTCTTGTGTGTGTGTGTAATTCTATGGGTAGTAATAAAAAGGTAGGATGAATCTGATAATCAATTTAGAATTGAGGGAACTTTTTAATTAAAAAAATTATTCTGAAAATAGAAACCGTTTTGATAAATAATATAATACCTTCTATAATTCTTGTAAAGACAAATTTTTCAGAAAAATAGATTTTTTGTAGAATCACATAGGTTTTTCGTCGAAATCTCTACTGTTTCCCTTCGTTTCTACCATTTCACGAAAGAGTAACTTAAACAAAATACAATATATAAATATAACAACTCTTTCCTATAAGCGTCCATTTCGAATTCGAAATCCACTTATGTGAATACCATCATAATTATAGTGAAAACTTGATATTATTGGAATCCAATTATTAGTCGACAATAAAAAAGGACAATCGTTCCTTTCAAACGGACAACACTTGTCTGCAAATTAACCTATAAAATATATTGATATAACAATTATCCTCCTATTAAAATATCTTTCAACCTTTCTAATCTTTAAATTAATTAAATTGTCATTTTTATATATTAAAAAAGAAATTTAACTATAAATACGTCCAAATATTATTAATTATGTGTAAAAAAGCTGTTAAGGTGAATAATATTATCCTTTTTTATTATTATCTATTTAAAGGATTAACGGGGAAAAGGAAGCCAAAAAGCCTCCTTCACGAATTTGGGGAGGAGATGGATTTGAATTGTACAGTATGTATGTGAACTAAGAGATGATTATCGGGGCATAAGCTTATCCATAATATCATCGCTAAGCTCCTTCATGATTTCCTGTTGTGAAATGAGGTCGGCATTCTTAATCATCTGCAAATAAAGAGCTGTTTGCAGCAGCAGGGATTTTGCTTCCTCTTCCGAAAGGTCTGTTATGTTTTTTTGAAGCTCACTAATCATATATACCTCCATCATCAACATGTCACTATATCGCCAATTACTTATTTTAACGAAATATTATAGAATTTTCCATGAGAAATGCCAACAAATCCTCTGGGCATTACGATGGTATGAGATAGAATAGACAATTATCTATTTTTGCATAGAAAAAGAGCCTATTTCCTAGACTCTTATCATGTAAACTTATTTGAAAACACCAAAAGGTTTTCCTATTGGCAGGACAATTTTTCCGAAATGTGTATTCAGTACAATCGCGCCACATCCGTAGAAGGACAGCAGGGCAATACAAAGCTCTGCTACACCTGCAATCATATGTGTCACTTCATACATCACATCAAAAGAACTTAAGGATAAGCCAATAAATAATATATCAATAAAGACAAAAATAAAGAATAATACCTTATGTGTCTCCATAGCCCCAATAGTCATGAAAAGGCTGAAAATCAAATAGCCGATAAAAGCAAAACCCAGTTGTTTAGGGTCGACATTTTGCGCCAAAACTTCGCCGAATGCCCCAAGTTGAATCAACCAGGAAAAGCCTACACCAAACCAAAATAAACCAAATGCTGCAAAAGCAGTTGTGCCGAAAATATTATTATGCTTTGCATCAAGCAAAGCAGCGATCAATTGAGCTAATCCACCCAAAAAGAACGCCCACGGCAGAATAAAAGATAATCCTTCTGTTAAACCAAGTTTTTGTGAAGATGCCACCAATGTCACCATTGCCAGACCGAATAGTCCAAGTGCAGATGGATCTGCCGTCACCATTTTTACTTGGGTATAGTTCATGTTGCTCATAAATTCCTCCTAAAATAAAAAACATACTTATGTAATGTATAAGATTAGAGGAGGTGTGTCAATCTTATTTTTCATAAAAAAACATCCTTGCTTAGTTGCAAGGATGTACTAGCTTTAAAAAAAGCTCTGCTCGAGTTCGTCAATTAACCTGCCAACATATGCAACTGCGGTGCTAATAGGTTCAGTTGTTGACATATCAACATTTGCAAGCTTCATTAAGTCAAGAGGTTTTAATGTTCCTCCTGCCTTAAGTGCTGCAAGCCAACGGTCGACAGCAGGCTGTCCTTCTTCTTGAATCATCAAAGCAGCAGCAGTTGAAGCTGTCAGACCTGCCGAATATGTATATGGATAAAGTCCCATATAGTAATGAGGCTGGCGCATCCAAGTCAAGCCTGCTCCCTCATCCAATTCCACACTATCTCCCCAGAATGCTGCAAGCAAATCGAGATTTTGTTCGCACAATAGTTTTGCAGTGATTGGTATTCCTTCCTCAGCAAGTGAATAAATGCGGCGCTGCAATTCACCTTCCAATATATGTGTCACAAAGTTATGGTAGTAAGTACCCAGTAATTGGAGAATAACCCAACGACGCATTCGATCATTGTCCGATTTCTCTAAAATATGCCTGCCGAGAAGCATCTCATTCATCGTTGACGGCGCTTCAATAAAATACCGAGATGGACGAGTATTAGAAATCGATTGATTTTGTCCTGCCAAAACAAAGTGTCCTGCATGTCCAAGCTCATGTGCAAGGGTAAATGTATTTCGCATTGAATTGCTCCAAGTCATCATAATATAAGGATGTGCCCCGTATGGACTCGAACAAAAAGCTCCAGAACGCTTGCCAATATTGTCTGCTCTGTCTACCCAGCGGTTCTCCAGCCCTTGTCTCATTATTTCCGTATAATCCGGTCCCATCACCTTCAATGCTTCAAGCACAAGCTCTGCCGCTTCATCGTACGTAACTTCTGGATTAAAGGCAGGATCAAGAGGGGCCTTCAGATCGCTATACAGTAATTTATCAAGGCCTAATGCTCTCTTCTTTAATTGGGCATAGCGGCGCATGTGGGGAGCAAGTTCTGTAAGTATAGTGTCAAGCTGGTTATGGTACATTTCCTTAGTCACCTGCTGTTCGAACAACAGCATATCTGTAACAGATTCATATTTACGTAATTTTGCTTCAATCACTTGCTTCTTTACTTCTGTTGCATATGTAGCTGCATATGTATTTTTGTACTGATCCAAAGTCTTTATGAATCCATCATAAGCTTTACGGCGAATTTCTGTATCAGGAGATTCCTCATACTTTGCATACAAATTAAAGGTTAAAGGATACTCTGTCCCTTCTGATGTTATAAAAGAGGAGAAGCTCATATCTGATGTTTTACTGCGCTGGTAGATCATATAAGGAGATTCATGGATCTCACTGTATGCCGCTAAGGCTTCCTCCGTTTCTGGGGAAAGCATATGGGCTTTTGCCTCAAATAAATCCTCCAGTGTCTTCGAGTAATCCTTCAGTCCACTTTCTTGATTCATAAAGCCACGTACTTTTTCCTCTGATATAGCAAGTATCTCTGAATCAATAAATGACGTATTTGCACGTACATTCGCATAAACAGATGCTGCAATTGCTTCATTTGCTTGATTGTCCGGGTCTGTCCCATCCGCGGACTGACGCAAGTTTGCATATGTGAGAACACGGGAAACCCGCTCAGATAAAGAATCCCTTTCGAGAAGACACTGAAGCAAATTTATCGCACTGTTTCCAAGAGTATCTTTATATTCAGCTAACCTTTCCATATCTTGGTTAATTGCATTAAGCTCCGTTTTCCAAGCTTTTTCACAAGGAAATAAATCAGTTAAATCCCACGTTTCATCAACAGAAACATCCTTCCTTGCCAGCGTTTTGCCTTGCAGCTTATTCATGTAAGCTTCTCCCCTTTTTTATATTTCGAAATTCGAAACGAATAACTTCATTATATAAGAAAACTGAAAATTTTCAAATAATTTACTAAATTAATTCAAAATAGTAAACTCTTTACACTTTTCTACAACTTACTCCATATAAACATGTTATTTTATAAGAGCATTAAATTTCAAATGGGAGGTAGAAAATGAAAAGAAGCTCAAATTTCTTTGTTTTGCTTGCAGTAATCGCTGCTGTAGCGGTGTCGTCTTATTTTACAGTTTCACCAAGGGCAGCCACTCTTTCCGTAACGAATGCAATTAAAACTCAAAACGGGTCGGTTCAGACAATAGAAGGTTACATAGTCGGTAAGCCTCTTTCAGCTTCCTCCATTCAAACGAGCAGCTTCTCTGACGATTATGCCCTAGCACTTGCAGACAGTCCAACAGAGAAATCCACTGGCTCCATGCTTTATGTCCAGATTCCGTCCTCCCTTCGAGGAAGTTTCGGACTGAAGACTAATCCAGATTTAATTGGTACAAAGATAAAAGTGACAGGCAGCACAGGCGCTTATTTCTCCCATCCAGGTTTAAAGAATGTATCAGCTATGCTAATAGTTGCTGCAGGGGAAATACCTGACGAGCAGGAAGAAAATACAGGAAATATACCTGTTGAAAACTATGAAGGGTACTACAACAATGCTTCTGGTAAAACAGGCCAGGCTTTAAAAATCGCCTTACATGAGATAATCGATGATCATACAGAGCTTTCCTACAGCGCGGTTTGGGATGCACTTCGCAATACAGATGAAGACCCGAACAACAGCAATAACGTCATATTACTATATACAGGCAGATCTCAGAGCAAAACCACCAATGGCAGCGGCGTCGATTCCTGGAACAGAGAACATGTATGGGCTAAATCCCATGGTGATTTCGGAACAGCAATGGGAGCAGGAACAGACTTGCACCATTTGCGCCCTACTGACGTTTCGGTTAATTCAGCACGTGGTAACAAAGACTTCGATGATGGAGGAACTGCCCAGAAAGAAGCGCCAGATACCTAT
>JAPSHL010000121.1 GCA_031179905.1 Bacillus sp. (in: firmicutes)
AGAGAATAGAGTGATACCAAAGGGTAATGTTTCATCTGGAGCGATGGAGGGTATGTTCACCGCAGATAAGTCAAGTAAATTACAATGATTTGTATAAAGACCCATTTGACTGTTCGTTGTAATTGGTTCTTGTCGCACTTCTTCCCGTGTCCATGTGCCACCTGCAGTTGGCATAATTAACACAGCGTCTTGCAACTGGAGATGTGCTTTCCGTTTATGGGCTTGGATAGTGTGTATTGCGTGAAAAACGGATGCTGCACTATATTCCTCTTTAGCTCCATTTCGCAAAATGGATTCTGTTACAGATAAAGCAGTATTTTCGTGATCTTCAATAAATTTTCCTAAGTCGGACCAACGTTCGGCAACCCACGGACCATCATATAAGACAGATGCAGCCTCAGATAAATAGCTGACATCGACCCTTTCTAGCTGGCAATTCAAACCGTGCAGCTTCTCCAATGTTTTCTGCCAAGCAAGTTTATATTCGTCAGCAAACGGTCCGTAAAATTCTGGTGTTTGTTCCGGTATCAATATTTTTTTCGGAAGAGCTGTCTTTTTTCGCTCTAATTCCTTTGACCAAGGGTCTTCCGCTTCAAACCCTCGCACTGCTTCGTCAACTAGAATTGTATCCTGCAAGTCATGTGAAAATACTGTTACACAATCAATGCTTGCACATGCAGGCACGACACCCTTAACAGGCCAGGCCCCGAGACTTGGCTTAAATCCTATCAATCCGTTTAAGGCAGCAGGAACACGCCCGGAGCCCGCTGTGTCAGTTCCAAGGGAAAAAGCTGCCTGCCCTCTGGCCACAGAAACAGCAGACCCGGAACTGGAGCCGCCGCTGATTAATTCAGGTTTTAAAGCATTTTTTGTTTCTCCAAAAGGGCTTCTTGTGCCGACAAGCCCTGTTGCGAACTGGTCTAAATTTGTCTTCCCTACAGGAATTGCACCAGCGTCAATCAAGCGCTGAACCACAGATGCACTCTTTGCTGGAGTATAAGAAAATTCTGTACACCCTGCAGTTGTAGGTACTCCGGCAAGATCAATATTATCCTTTATCGCAAACGGAATCCCCCAAAGAGGAGCTTGGGATTGCTCCACTTTGTTAAGATTGTCTAAGTAGGGACGTATAAAGCTCTTAGAAGGGGGAGTAATCCATATATTCATATCCTTATCGGCTTCTGCTCGCTCTATGATAAGATCAATGACCATCTCTGGATTAAGTTTTCCTGTTTCATAGTTTGCTTGCAATTCACGAATGGATAATTTCATTGGTAATTGGATTATCTGCATTATTATCACCGCTTTCCGCTTTTTTAATAGAAATGATTAGCTGGCCTGCATGCACTTCTTCTCCAGGTGCGACATGGACAGATTCAATGGAGCCATCAAATGGTGCAAGCTGAGGAAATTCCATTTTCATACTTTCCTCGATAATTAAAGGGTCTCCTTTTTTGACAACATCACCTTGAGAGACTAGTACCTTCCACACACTTCCTGGCATCGAACTGCGAACTGCTTCTGCACCTTCTGGCACTGTTTCTTCTGGTGAAAGTACAGGTTCGTGTTCAGAAACATATTCAGCAAGACCTAG
Source organism: Bacillus sp. (in: firmicutes) (assembly GCA_031179905.1). Lineage (GTDB taxonomy): Bacteria > Bacillota > Bacilli > Bacillales > Cytobacillaceae > Niallia. Next base: position 1,595 of record JAPSHL010000121.1, read on the forward strand.
CTCCTGCCATCTTTCCCGTTCCTCATGAAAGGCTGCCTGCTGCGTTGTTCGGAATGCAGTTGTGCTGTCTTGAATGGAGTCTAGAAAGGATAAGTAGTCACCAAGTTTAAATGTAGTTTCTGTTATTTCAATCTCAAATCGCCCGCGCGGGAAATCTTCGCGCATTACTAGCAGTTCATCTGCGCTGACTGGATAAAAGGATATTTGGTCAAAGAAGCGGAGGAGCCACGGTTTGCCTTGCTGGAAGCTCTCTGTTTCGCGGACCTTATTCCAAACTTGAACAGTGCGGCCGACAAACTGATAGCCTCCAGGTCCTTCCATACCATACACACACATATAGGCTCCGCCGATGCCAACTGCATTCTCCGGTGTCCATGTTCTAGCAGGGTTGTATTTTGTTGTAACTAATCGATGTCGCGGATCTACAGGTGTTGCTACTGGAGCTCCGAGATAGACATCACCAAGCCCAAGGACAAGATAATTGGCGTCAAACACAATTCTTTTTACATCTTCCATACTGTCTAATCCGTTAACCCGCCGTATAAATTCAAGATTGCTAGGACACCAGGGTGCATCTGGTCTGACATTCTTTTGATAGCGGTCAATGGCAAGCTGTGTTGCTGGGTCATCCCATGAAAGGGGTAGCCGGACAATACGGGACGGCACTTCTATTTCTTCTAGTGGCGGCAATGTTTCATTAATGACTGCGATTTTTTTGCTTAATTCGATAACAGACATTTGCTCTGCATCAATATGGACTTGCAAGGAACGAATTCCTGGCGTCAAATCAAGAACAGGCAGACTCGTGTCAGCTTGAATTGCCTGCATTAATGCATGGACTTGAAAGCGGAGAAGCAAGTCAAGTTCCATCTCGCCGTATTCAATTAGAATATTCCTATCACCGGCAGCTCTTATTACCATTGGAAACCTACCTGTTGACTGCTCTAGAAGGACAGGGTAATCAGGTGCAGGCTTGATTACTTGTTCAGAAAGCGTTGGCAGCGATAAGTCATTTTCCTGTTTGCCGATATTTCCAAGATATTGTTCCTGCGCCTTGCGGAGTGATTCGGCCTCTTCAAGGGTAATCAGTTTAAAGCGGATGCGGTCACCTGCATGAAGCTGGCCGATCTTCCAAAATTCAGCAGATGCTGTTGTAACAGGACAGACAAATCCGCCAAGACTTGGACCGTCTGGGCCTAGCAATATTGGCATATCGCCAGTTAAATCAAGTGTCCCGACAGCATAAGCATTATCATGGATATTAGATGGATGCAAACCGGCTTCACCACCATCTTTTCGTGACCAAAGGGGAGAAGGGCCGATTAAGCGGACACCTGTACGGGAACTGTTAAAGTGAACCTCCCAACTAATTTCTGTCAGCTGCTGCAAATATTCTGGCAATAAGAACTCTGTTGTACAGTGGGGACCAGGAATGACACCAATTGTCCACTCTTTCGTTAAGTTAGGCTGGTTTTTAAAGCTGAGCATATTAGCTTTAGTGACAGAAGCGGGCTTCACTGCTATTACGTCCCCAGTTCTTAACGCTCTGCCTCCATGTCCTCCAAAACCGCCGAGAGTGAAAGTTGCTGCACTGCCCAGAATTAGCGGCATATCTAATCCGCCTGCCACTAGGAAATAAGTGCGCATGCCTGTTTCGGCTTCATTAAACTTCAATACTTGACCGCGTTTAGCATGAATTACTGAATACAAAGGGACTGCCTTTCCATCAAGGCTGGCGTGCATATCAGCTCCTGTTAAACAAAAAGCGATATCCCCACGAAAACGATACGTCCCGCCGCGAAGTGTTAATTCGAGACCTGCTGATGACTCAGTGTTTCCTAACAGCTTATTTCCAATTCGGAATGCAAGAGGGTCCATGGGACCGCATGGGGGAACACCAACATCCCAATGGCCAATCCTTCCCGGCCAGTCTTGTACAGTTGTTTGAACGCCGCCATCAAGCACCTCAATTGCCTGTTCAGCAGGGAAAAATCCGTCGAGCATTCGCGTATGAACAAGACCGTTTTTGCAGCTTTCTTCCATTATTAATGTTCGGATGTAGGAAATATTAGTTGTGACACCATATAGTCTTGTATCTCCAAGAGCACGGTATAGCTTTTCAAGCGCATCTTCTCGAGTTTTCCCATGAACGATAACCTTTGCAAGCATTGGATCGTATAGGGAAGTGATCTGTATCCCATCTCTTACCCACGTTTCAATACGTGCTTGCTGCGGGAACTGAACAAGATCTATTTGTCCGCCGCTAGGGCGAAAGTCGTTGAGACAATCCTCTGCATAAATTCGAGCTTGGATGCTGTGCCCAACAGGGTTCTTGTATAAATGATCAAGCCTGCGCAGATCGCCGGAGGACTCACGTATCATCCATTCGACTAAATCAATGCCGAGTACTTCTTCTGTAACACCGTGCTCTACTTGCAGGCGTGTGTTTACTTCAAGAAAATAGAATTGTTGTTTTTTAGGATCATATAAAAATTCCACCGTTCCCGCACTGCGATAACCGACTTCCTCCGCTAGACGTTTGGCAGCTTGGTGCATTTCCTCGCGTACCATTGGGGAAAGGAGGGGAGCTGGACTTTCCTCGACGACTTTTTGGTTGCGGCGTTGAATGGAACAATCCCGTTCACCAAGCGCTGCAACTTCGCCAAATTCATTGCCAAAAATCTGCACCTCAATATGCCGAGCTTCTTGAATATACTTCTCTATAAATACACCACCATTATTAAAGTTCGATTTTGCTAGTCTGCTTACTGATTCAAATGCATTTTGCAGGGCGGTTTCGTCCTCACACACCCGCATCCCAATCCCGCCGCCGCCAGCAGTGCTTTTCAGCATAACTGGATATCCAATTCTAATTGCTTCAGACAGTGCTGTTTGAAGTGAGGTAATCAGAGATGTGCCAGGCAGCATAGGGACATTTGCTCTTTCTGCTATTTCTCTGGCAGAGTGCTTTAATCCGAATAACTCTATTTGCTCAGGTGTCGGACCGATAAAGGCTATTTCGTTTTCAAAACAGGCTCTCGCAAAGTCAGCATTTTCACTTAAAAAGCCATAGCCTGGATGGATGGCTTGAGCTCCTGTTTCCTTTGCAGTCTGCAGAAGCAGCTCAGTGTTTAAATAAGAGTCTTTAGCTGCACCTTCACCAATCAAGATAGCTTCATCTGCCATATCCACGTGCAAACTTTCCTGATCAGCTTTTGTATAAACTGCAACAGATGAAATTCCCATTTTTTTAAGGGTGCGTACGATTCGCACTGCAATTGCTCCGCGGTTAGCTATCAATACTTTTGTATACATTGGTTGTCACTCCTTCTCTCATTTGTCCCAAACAAGTACCTGAATAGGTGTCGGATTGTAAGCATTACAAGGGTTGTTTAATTGGGGGCAGTTGCTTATTAATACCAGGACTCGGCAAAGCGCCTGCATTTCTACATAAAAACCCTTTGCAGAAACACCATCAGCAAAAGTTAATCCGCCGTCAGGCGTTACAGGCACATTCATAAAAAAGTTCACATTTGGCGCCAAGTCCCGTTTAGAGAATCGCGGGTCATTTTTTGCGAGCTGAAGCATAAAGGTGTCTCTGCAGTTGTGCATAGGCAAAGTTTCATGTGCATAGCGAACCGTATTGCTTTGGGCAGAACAGGCGCCGCCGAGTGTATCATGATTTCCGCAAGTATCTGCAATTATCTTAATAAGCTCTTTGTCTGACTCAGATATTAGCAAGGACCCCGCTGTTAAGTAGACATTACCTTGATTTGTAATTGTATTGACAGCACTATAATGATCACCAGGATTGTCTGCGTCATAAAAAAGTGTATCTGCCGCCTGATTTCCTTCCAAGTCAACAATACGAAGGACTTGCCCAGGTTCAAGTGTATACGTCCAACCGTCGCCTGCTAGGATTGTTTTAGTAAAAAAGGCATTTTCTTGTTTGCGGCTGCTTTCAACACGGCTTAACACTGCCATCATTTAATTCCTCCTTCAAGTAGACCTGTATAGTCCCATGTATTTTCAAAAGCACGTCTGTTCTCAGCACAATAATTTACACAAATATCATCATCCGAAACTTTACTAGCGTCAGTGATATCCATCTTTACAGGCACCGATGGATAGTGGGGAGTTTCGTTCAAAGGATTTGGTGTATTAGATACGATAAGCAGAACATCCTGCTCTGTCCTTAATGTGATAAAATCACCTTTCTTTGCATGAGTTGGTACATAATGCATTTTTCCATCTTCCGTACAGTAAACCTTAGAAAATAAGTTAACTACAGGAATAAGATCACGTACTGATAAACCGTTGCGGAAAAGTTCTACTGCAAAGTTTTCCTCTCCACTGCGGTACCAATCATTGCGATTTTCTTGATAAGTTGTCTTCCCATAACGTTCATCAACGACACGACGTGTGATATAGCCTGAAATAGAATCATGCCATCCTAGTGAATCTTCAGTAATACTTGTAAGTACACGGCCGTTGTCACTCATCAGTACATGGCCTTTCGTTAAGTGAGAGGTATGCTGTGCCTTTAATGTGTCTGGCATATTATATCGTTCAGCAGAATCAGCTGCAGAATATAAAAGGATAGACAGGTTTGCTCCATCTTCCATTGCTGTAAATGTAATGGACTTTCCACGGCCGATTATGCTGGACCATTTACCTCCGGCAGGGATATATTTTGTTACGTTAACTTTCATAAAATAACCTCCTTAAAATGAAAAAAGGACAATAGCTTAAAGGAGATAATCTCCCAGGCTTTTGTCCTTCCGTGTATACAGCTTATGCTGTACGCTCTCTCTCGGACCAGACTTTAAAGAAATAACCCTTTAAACGGAACCCTAGACAGCTTGTTGTTTTCAACGCTAATGTGAAAACCTTTATTAAGATCTTGATTAGTAGTATAACAATTCTGAAAATAAAAACTATTATTTTGTCAGATTTTCTAACATGGTTTTTTCAGTTTGTTTCATTTCAGCAGATTGTTTTTCTTTAGCTGAAAGCCAAATTGTTCTGACACCCAAGTATATGAAGCCGACAACAAGCCAAATAATTCCGTAAACTAGAGTCTGTTTATTTAGCAGTGTCAGAAGCCAGCAAATAAAACCAGCACCAATCAGAGGAAACACAAGATAAAGAAATGTACTCTTTACGGAACGTTCTTTTCGTTTGATGAAATAATGGGCGATAACAGACAGATTGACAAACGTGAACGCCGTAAGCGCACCGAAACTGACGAAGGTAACAGCTGTATCAAGATTAAAAAAGACAGCTGCGAAGGAAATAATCCCGACAAATATAATGTTTGCAGCAGGTGTTCTATATTTCGGATGCAGTGAAGTGAACAGTTTTCCTGGGAGGATCGATTCACGTCCTAAAGCGTAGAGAAAACGGCTTACGCTCGTTACGGAAGAAACACCTTGCGTGAAGGTTGCAATAATTAACACCATGATGAAAATGGAACTTAACAAGTTTCCGCCAACAACCTGTACAAGTGTATAGGCAGCATTATCTGGATTAGTAAAAGCAAAGTCAGGAAAGGCAACTTGTGTTAAATAGGAGATCGCAATATACATGACTGCCGCAATCAGGACAATTAGAAAAATTGCTTTTGATATGGTTTTTTCAGCTTCAATCGTTTCTTCTGACATGGTAGTAACAGCATCAAATCCAAGAAAACAAAAGCAAATAAGGGAGGCTCCTGTAAAAACAGCACTTAGTGAACCATCAGCACCAAAAAAAGGTGCCAGGGAAAAGAGGGAGGCAGCCTGTGTGTCTCCTGCGAGAATATCTTTCACGATTAATCCGCAGAACAATGCAATAAAGGCGATTTGAATAAGAACGGAAAGACTGCTGACGCTGGCAGCAGATTTTATTCCCACAATATTGACGGCAACAAGCACTACATTCATGAGGATAATCCACACAAAAATAGGTATAGAAGGAAATTCGGTATTCATAAAAATGCCGAAAGTTAAGATTGCAATGATGGGAGAGAAGATATAGTCGAGCAAAAGTGCCCATCCAACAAGAAAACCAGCTTTCGGATGAATCGATTTTTTGGTATACGTATAAGCAGAACCAGAAATCGGATAAGCTTTAACCATACGGCTGTAGCTGAAAGCAGTAAAGAAGATTGCTATAAAGGCAATAATATAGGCAGCAGCCATTCTCCCATCTGCAGCTTCGAAAGCCACTCCATAAACAGTGAAGAATATCATTGGTGTCATCCAGGCAAGGCCCATAAATACAACTTGAGGTAATTTTAAAGATTTCACAAGTGTCGTTTTATTCGTCATTAGCTTTTTCTCCTCTTTTCTTATGTGAATTCAGGAAAAATAAAAAGCCCGGGAGAATTTTTTCAGCAAAATTCTCCCGGGCTTTTATCCCTCCGTGTATACAGTATTTTTGGATACTGTACGCTGCCTCTCGGACCAGACATTTTTAAAACCGGAACCCTAGACAGCATTATTGTTCTCCTTATGATGAGAAACTTTATTTTATTGATAGTAATGAGTATCTATGAGAAGTAAAAGCACGTCAATCAACTTGTCAGATTATTTAACATAGTTTTTTGAATATTATAATAACATTTTGTTATTTAAAGAAACGGTAAGGTATTTCAAAGTCAAGTGAAACTTTTCCCTCCGTTTTATCGTATAATAAGTAGATGGTTTTAATAGTTTATAATAAATGCTTGCTGTTGCAACTGTCTCCCAAGTATTTCCCAAGTAATAATTACCTTTAAAATCTAAATTAGAAATTGCCATTTTTCTACATCTCGCAAAAATATTTATTATTGAGGTGAAAAAATGGTACACTTGTATTATTAAATTTTTGTAAATGATGAAAAGATATGACTAGAGGTTGGTGTTCGAAATAAAAAAATTAAACTTATACAAAAACACAAATAAACAATATATTCTATTTTTTTTTGCAGCTGTATTTTTTCTATGGATTAAAACATATATTGTCCAGCTGACACAATTTGATTTAGGTGTAGGAAATTCGCTTCAGAAATTTTTGCTTTTCCTTAATCCGTTAGGTTCTTCCCTGCTTTTCCTAGGTTTAGCCCTAACCTTTAAAAATAAAAGAAAATACTATGCGCTCATAGTTATAGATTTTCTTTTATCATTTCTACTGTATGCGAATGTTTTGTACTACCGTTTTTTCAATGATTTTATTACATTGCCGACATTAACGCAGACACAAAACTTTGGCGATGTGAGCGGCAGTATTTATGCCCTGTTAAAACCATATGACTTCTTATTTTTTGCGGATACATTACTGCTAGTTGGATTGCTTATATTTAAGTTCGTGAAAATAGAAACTAAGCCAGTTGGATTTAAGCAAGGATTAACTATCTTCGGGTTAGCTCTAGGAATTTCAGGCATGAACCTGGCAATGGCAGAGATTGACCGCCCAGAGCTGCTGACAAGAGGTTTTGACAGAAATTATATTGTGAAATACTTGGGAATGTACAACTATACAGTATATGATGCTGTACAAAGCACAAAGGCATCTGCGCAACGGGTATTGGCGGATACGGATGACATGGCTGAGGTCGTTAACTATACAGCATCCAACTATGCCGAGCCTAACCCTGAATATTTCGGGATAGGCAAGGGAATGAACGTGATTTATGTTCATATGGAATCCATTCAAAACTTCCTTATCGACTATGAATTAAATGGGGAAGAAGCGATGCCATTCCTAAATTCATTGGTAGAAGAGGAAAATACATTGTATTTCGATAATTTCTTCCACCAGACTGCACAAGGGAAAACGGCAGATGCCGAGTTTATGATTGAGAATTCCTTATATGGCCTTCCACAAGGCTCTGCTTTTACGACTAAAGGGTTAAATACCTATCAGGCAGCACCAGGAATTCTTGGGCAGCTTGGCTATACATCGGCTGTGTTTCACGGTAATACGGGAAGCTTTTGGAACAGGGATGAAATATATAAATCCTTTGGTTACAATAGTTTCTACGATTCAAGTGCTTATGACATGAATCCTGATCAGCTTGCTGACTATGGCCTTATGGACAAGCCGTTTTTTGAACAGTCTATGCCATACTTGAGCTCTATGTCCCAGCCTTTCTATACGAAATTTATCACTGTGTCAAACCATTATCCTTTCGTGATGAACCAGGAAGAAGCAACAATTGCTCCGAATAATACAGGCAACAAAGTAGTCGATAACTACTTCCAGACAGCGCGTTATGCTGATGAGGCGATGGAACAGTTTTTTGCAGATCTGAAAGAGAACGGTCTTTATGATAATTCAATTATAATCATGTACGGGGACCATTATGGGATTTCAGAAAACCATAATAAAGCGATGGAACAAGTTATTGGCAAAGAAGTGAATTCCTTTGAGAGTGCCGGACTTCAACGCACTCCATTGTTCATTCGTGTACCTGGAATGGAAGGCGGAACAATGCATCAATATACAGGCCAAATCGATCTGCTTCCGACAATGCTTCATTTATTAGGAGTGGATACGAAGGATTATATTCATTTTGGAACAGATATTCTGTCCGAGGAGCATGATGAAGTAATTCCATTCCGAAATGGAGAATTTGTAAGTCCAGAATTCACATTAACAGATGGCAAGTATTATGATTCTAAAACAGGTGATCTGATTGAAGATGAAGAACAACTGGAAAAAGCTAAGGAATATCAGGCTAGTGTGGAAGAAACACTAAGACTTTCAGATAAAGTTGTCAATGGCGACTTATTACGATTCTACACACCAAAGAACTATACTCCAATTGATCGTACGAAATTCAATTACAGCTTAACAAAGGAATAAACAT
>JAPSHL010000352.1 GCA_031179905.1 Bacillus sp. (in: firmicutes)
TTAGGTATTTTTGTCGCATCATTATATTTGTAAAGATGGTCAAACAAGATTATATTCGAAAAAAATTAATGGTAATAGCCGATTCTGTTCGGCTTTTTTATGTTAATATTCAATATAGTGAACAACTAAAAAAACATAATAAAAGGGTGTGAAAAGGATGACAGACCTTTCAAAGAGAAATGCGCATGGGTTTTTTCTTCTCTTGCTTATTTTCACACTTGTTTTATCTGGATGCTCCCATAAACAGAAGGAAACAACGAGTAAAGAGGATGAGAAAGAAGATCAAAAAAAAGAGAAAATCCAAGCATTGGCCTTGCCGATGGAAACGGAGAATGGGGAAGTTGTGGAAGTGTCTGGATGGCTTGATGCCCATACAATAAGCTACATAACAAGTAAGGGAAACGGCTATTATGTTTTTAAATATGATATTTATTCAGGCGAGCATAAACTATTATATTCGAGCGAAAATGAAATAACAGCATTGAAAATAAGTCCTGATTTATCAAAATTGCTCGTGTTTACAAATGAAGAGGATTTCCAAGCGAAGATAGAAATTATCGACAAAGACGGGAAACAGCTTTACTCTGACCAGCTCCAAAGCTATGATGCTGAATTTGTATGGAACCCTTACGATGAAGATAAATTGCTTGTTTCCTCGTTCACAAAGGAATGGGAGAGCAACTCCTATCTTTTGTCTATTAAAGATGGAAGGCTTGAGGAGATAGAACTTGATAATCCATTTGTAGTTTGGGCTGATAAAGAAACAGTCGCCTATTTAGGGGTGATGGAACGGAATTCCATGTCTTCCCCAATTACAACAAAAAACATATACAGTGGTGAAGAGTCGGTAATTAGCGGAAATACCGCTTATTCTATAGGCGGTAATGGCCAAGTAATTTTTACAATTTCTGATGACGAGCAAGATATGCAAATGGCTCAATATACTTTCTATGACAAGCTCGATGAGAAAGCAGATATTTCTCTCCCTCGTCTGTCTAATTATTCAGATTGGTTTATTCCTTATTCTGACATAGTGGACGAAAAGATTTTTACTTTTTACCCGGAAAGTTCCGGGGATGCAACAAATTATACTGGCGGATTTTCATTAATCTCCATTGACGCTGCAAGCGGGGAACAGCAAAAGGTAATAAAGGAAGGGTTAGAAAACGAGCCAATCAGCATATCACCTGACGGGAAATGGTCCTTGTACGGCTTCTATCTAGAAGGAATTATTAATCTTGAAACAGGGGAAGTCATTCCCCTGTTTCAAACCGTAAAGGCAGATGCTTGAGATTCCCTGTAAATTATGACATCATAAAAGAATATTGAAACCTATAAGGAGGCTTTTGCAGTGGCAATAGTAGATGTAACAGTAATCCCAATCGGGACGGAGACACCAAGTGTCAGTGCCTATGTGGCAGATATACAAAAAGTACTAAAAACATATGAGGAAAAAGGGGCAATCAGGTTTCAGCTGACGCCGATGAATACAATTATTGAAGGAGAATTACCTGTTTTATTCGAGGTGATTCAAGCAATGCATGAGGTTCCTTTCTCTAAAGGGCTTGTACGTGTTGCTACCAATATCCGGATAGATGACAGACGTGATGTGAAAAGGAAGATGGAAGAGAAAGTAGATAGAGTTTTAAGCCATCTTCAAGACTAATCAAAAAAGAAATGTGGTGACATACGTGATTCAATATAAGCAGATGCCACTTGGACCAATCCAGACAAATTGTTATTTAATTTGGAATGATAAAAAGGAATGCTTAATTGTCGACCCAGGCGAAAACGGGGGTAAAATTAACAACACAGTCAAAGAAATGGCGCTTCAGCCAATTGCCATTTTGCTGACACATGCTCATTTTGATCATATTGGTGCAGTGGAATTGGTACGCAATGAATTTGATATTCCTGTATTTATACATAGCAAAGAAGATAAATGGCTCAGTGATCCAAAGCTAAACGGAAGTTCCGCATTCAGATTACCGAAACCTGTTGTCGCACAGCCTGCGGATCATTTCCTTGACGAAAATCCAGCAATGACAATTGGCAGTTTTACTTTCGCTGTACTCGAGACACCGGGTCACTCGCCTGGCAGTGTCACTTTTTATTTCTCCGACAGCGGGGTGGCATTTTCAGGAGATGCTTTATTTCATGAAAGCATTGGCAGAACAGATTTGGCAGGAGGGAATCATCGCACCCTGCTAGCGAGCATCCATGATAAACTGCTTACACTCCCAGAGGAAACAATAATTTTATCAGGGCATGGAAGAAGCACGACGATTGCCCATGAAATGGATCATAATCCGTATATTAATGGATTTTAAAAAAAAGCGGAAAGGTATCTTTCCGCTTTTTTTTAAGTATTTATGTGAGCTGGTTCACAAAAATAAGCCTTATAAGCACATTGATGACAGCCTGAAATCATATTTTGTCTTTCCGACAGCAATACATCTGGGAAAACAGCTTCAAACATTCCGATAAAAAACTGCTGGTGCATCATGCATACCTTATCTCTATGTTCCTTGGCGGCTTCCTTAAAGGGACAATTGAAGATTTCAAAATATATGCTTTGTTCCTCGTCATCCCATTCCAACTCCGGTTTTAGACCAGACATGATTGCTGCTTGTTTCAAAAGGCGAAGCTTATCTTTACTAGAAAGTTCCCCGGCGCTGTATGGGCTGCGGGCAATTTCCTGCTCCATTATTTCTTTTCCAAAAGCGAAACCGGTATCATACAAAGCTTTGCTTCCATCTGCCCCGAGCTTCTCCAATGATTTTAAAAGAATACTGCTCAGAAGCTGATAAT
>JAPSHL010000353.1 GCA_031179905.1 Bacillus sp. (in: firmicutes)
AGCAGCATTCAAAGCTGCAAATAAGAGATTGAGATAAGCATTACAACGAGAAATTCGGAGGATGCCTTTAATGAATTGTTCATTATAAAGCAGATATGGCCATGTATGCAGGCGGACTGGAAGAACAGAAGGAGGAAGTAGAATGGCAGGAACTATTTCGAGATGAGATTTGGTTTGTCGTATCTCCAAAACATAGGCTTGCGAATTGTACCGTATCACTTGAGGATGTTATGAATGAGCCTTTTATAATGAGAGAAGCAGGCAGTTCAACAAGGGAAAAGACCCAGACATACAAGGTATCATCGCCAAAAATAGCTTTACAGTTTAACAGCTTAAATGAGGCTGTTCGTTCTGTTATGACAGGGTATGGAGTTAACTTTGTTTCCTCGCTAGTTTGCCAGAGTATTTGTTGATATTGCACTAGTGAAGAATATTATTGCCATCGAAACCAGCAAAAACAGTGATACAGGAAAATAGATGCAGGAATCAAGATGCGCGAAAAAAGCCTCAATTTAAAATTGGGACAAGCAGCAATGAATAGCTTAGATAGGGTGCCGGCAATACTGTAGTTAAAGCTTAAAACCCCTCCTACAAACTAATCCCAATAATATTTGCAGCACTCCTAAAAAGACTAAAAAAGTTCAAATAGAATAGGAATATTTTCGCCAATTCGTTAATATATTTAATTCTGATAAGGTTATTATGTAGTTTTTCCTTTTTGTGGTATTGAAAGGAGGGATGCATTGCAAAAAAAATAAAGCTTAGCCCAAGTCGTCTATTCGCACTAACGCCAAGAAAATAAGGACACTCTTCGTTGTCACGGAGGTGATTTAAACATGAAGAAAGTGCTTCTGTCCATTTCTAATTTTCTCTACGGCGGGTTTGTGTTGACTGCCATGTTTGAAAATTTTAAACGGATTCGCGATGGGTTTGTAGACGGAACTGTTTCATTCTCCAAAACGCCAATTTTGGATATGTTTCAATTCTTAATGGACGACTGGGCTTACAAGTGGCTAGCAATCTGGGCTGTTGTTGGGCTTATCCTTTATTTTCTGCACGCCAATACAGAAAGAAAGAAAAAAGCCGAAGCCGCAGATAAGGAACGCTTATTTCGATGGTTAGACGAATACCGAAATAAACAAAATAAAAAAAGTAAATAACTAATTATTTCTTTAACGCACATTCGCGCCAACGAATGTGCTTTGCTTTTTATATACTATGACACTCTTAATAAAAAATGACTGATTGCAATCAATAAGTTCAAGCACAGATTTTGCTTGTCCTAAGTAAAGGATAACTTATCGAAAAGGCTCTACACAAGTGATATAGTCAGTTTTCCCAAAGAAATAAAATAATATTCATCTAGGAAACTTACAAAAAAAAATAAAAATACTTTGAAGATATTAATCTATAATTTCCTGTTTTTCATCCATATTTTGGAGGCGGATGCTAAAATAGTAAGAACAAAATTTAAATTTGTTAGTTAGGGAGGTTCTTATGCCGTATTGCAAAGTTAACTAAGCTAATATTTATTACGAAGTAATGGGTGAGGGCATTCCTATTTTAATGATTCATGGTTATACTCCAGATCATGTGCTAATGACGGGGTGTATGGAGCCCATATTTAAGCAAAAAGAAGGATGGCAGCGAATATATATAGATTTGCCTGGGATGGGAATCACTAAATCATACGAAGACATTAGCTGTTCTGATGAAATGCTGGATGCTGTCCTTGAATTTATAGATTTGCTGATTCCTGATAAGAAATATTTAGTGGCAGGAGAATCTTATGGTGGATATATAGCAAGAGGCATTATCGCGAAGAGAAGTGAGTGTATCCTTGGTTCAGCATTTATCTGTCCATTGATTATCCCTGATGCAGAAATAAGACAGACAGAAGAGCACCAAGTGATGAAAGTGGATAGGGAGTTCATGGATGATCTTACACAGGAAGAACAGGAAGAGTTTAGATTAAACAGCGTAATTTTAGATGAGTACAACTGGTCCAGGTACAACAAGGATATAAAGAGCGGAATAGCATTAGCTGATATGGAATTTTTGCAAAAGGTGAAACAGAATTATGCATTCTCTTTTGAGATTGACCAATCGGCATACAGTAATCCAGCTCTATTTTTACTAGGAAGACAGGATAGTATGGTTGGTTATAAGGATGCCCTTGCATTAATGGATATGTATCCTAGAGGAAGTTTCGCTGTATTGGATTCGGCAGGACATAATTTACAGATAGAGCAGCCTGACATTTTTAATAGTCTTATGGAGGGATGGCTTAATAAAGTGAGTAAATATCAAAAGGAGGATAAATAGAATGGATAAACAGGAATATAAAAGGCTGGCATCTGAACAGGACGATTGGGCACCAGGGTGGCATGCTATTGACGCTGTATTTGAGAAACTTTATCCCGGGCAGGAACCATCGCATTTTGGAACAGACCTTCATGCGAGAGCGATTTTTGGGGGCGATCAATATTTGGACGGCTATAGTATTTACCAATCGACACACGGATATAAACATATCATCACATATGGAATGACAGAGCTTTATACTGAGGAAAAGGCATTTGGTGGTGAGTGGAGCAAATGGGGATATGAAATGACTATTAAACTAAAGGAGGAGTCTCTTGATGATTGTTTATGGTCAATTGATATGCTCTCTAATTTGGCCCGCTATACATACACACAAAATCGGTTTTTTGAACCGCTCCAATTTATTGCTGGAAATGGAAACTTCTCTTCATATTGGGGTCGAATCCAATATCACAGCATTATTAGTAGTAAG
>JAPSHL010000354.1 GCA_031179905.1 Bacillus sp. (in: firmicutes)
ATTGGGACTGATCAAGAATATCTTTCTCCTGGTCTATAAATATATTGGCTGTGTAAATCAATGTAAGAATACCATTATCATCAACGGCACTTCCAGAGAAGCAGCCATCTTTTTCATATACTTCTGTTGGTGCAAGAGCAATTGGCAAGTGCTCCCAATGAACTAAATCCTTACTTTTTACATGACCCCAATGCATCGGCCCCCAATTTTCATCATAAGGGTGATGCTGATAGAATACATGATATTCGCCTTTATATTGGACTAATCCATTAGGATCATTAATCCAGTTAGCAGGAGCCATAATATGATAGCCTAATCTATAACGTGCATTAAGTTTCTGCTTTGCATTTTGAATGGCTTCTTGTGCTTGTTGAAGCTTCTTTTTTGTTAACATTACAAAACCTCCTAATTTACTATTTGCAGTTTTTTCTTATTTTTTAAAGCGGTTTTATCAGAATTGAGTAATGTAAAAATGGATATAATCGAAAACACGAGAACCAATAATCCCATTAATAGATATGACTGTCTGAAACCAATACTGTCGTATAATCTGCCTGCCAATGGGGAAAGAATGGATGCACCAACTTGGGAAGCAAATTGAAAGCCGACTAAATACAAAACAGATGACAGCCTAGTATCAAAATTTGCCGCTAGATATTTAAAAATAGCAATCAACATGATTGGAAGCTCCACTGCATGAATTAATTTCATGGAAGAAATTCCGATTGGTCCTACTACAATTCCTGAGCCAATGATACGGAAAGCCATCAAAAAACCTGCTAGCAATAAACTTCTTTTCGCTCCAAACTTATTCACAAGGAACGGAGCTAAGAACATCATCCCTGCTTCTAGGAACACCTGGAATGAGTTAAGGTAGCCAAACACTTGATTCCCTAGGGCTTCAGTTGCAAACAGGGACGAATAATAGATTGGAAACTGCTGGTCGTATACACTGTATACACAAGTGACACCAACAACATACAGCATTAAATACCAAAAATCTTTCAAGAGAAACAGCTGTCCAACATCTTTCAATGTAACAGAGTCTGCCCTTTCCATTTCGTGATGAGTCATTTCAACCTTCACAGAGATAATGATGGCAACTAATATTACTGCGGATACAGACGCAATCCAAAAGTTAATATTCGGGTTTATATTGAACAGCTGCCCGGCAAAGAATGTAGCTGCAGCCCAGCCTAATGAACCCCACATTCTCGATTTACCATACTCGAATTGATATTTCCGGCCAATCTTTTCGATATAAGACTCGATTGCCCCAATGCCGGCTAGGAAAGCAGTTCCGAGATAAAGTCCCCCGACTGCTGCACCCAACAAAACATTAAATTGTAATAACGGTCCGTATACATAAATATAAAACGGGCCTACTAAAACAAGCAGCATGCTAATAAAAAACAAGATATTCTTCTTCAGGCCAATTTTATCTGATATATATCCGTATATTGGCTGCATACATAACGCGAAGATAGCGTTTACAGAAAAGATAATACCAGTTTCTGCTCCATTCAAATTTATTTCTTGCCCTAACCAGATGGAAAATAAAGAATAACTAGAAGACCAAGTGAAAAAGAAAAAGAAAAAATATGCACTTAATTGCCAATACAGTCGTTTTGAACTCTTCATTTCTATTTCCCCTTTTAATTTAATGGAGTACAAATTCGAATTGAAAGCACTTTCAACATTATTTTATGTCAACCGGTTTCATATGTCAACGGGTTGACATAATAATCTAAAAAAACATTGCACTAAGCAATGTTTAAGCAGTAGTTCCTTTAATTAACTGAACAGGAAGTCTAGTTTCCAGCGGAAAATCTGTAAACTCCTCTTCTATTTCCTTTATTAGAATATCGATTGCCGCTTCTGCTAGTCCTTTGACAGGCTGTCTAATTGTTGTAAGCTCGGGCAGTAATGTTCTAACAGTCTGCGTCCCATCATAACCGACAACTTTAGTATGTTTGCCTCGCTTCTTCGCTTCATTCCAAAAGGCGGATGCAAATAAATCATTTGTCGCAAACACCCCGTCTACTTCTGGATGGTCTGTAAAAATGCTATTTATTATATGTATATAACTATCTTGCTCAAAAACTTCTGCAATTTCATAAATGAACGGTGCCTTGCCTTGCTGCTCCATGAGATCAATATATGCTTGTCTTCGCAGTCTTGCTGGGGTTTCTAATTCACCGATTCCGTCCAATAACACAATGCAATCGCAGTTGTTTTCGATTAACAATTCTGTTGCTATTTTCCCGCCTTCGTAATTGTCAGAACTCACAACAGGAATCGTTTCTGACAGGTACCGGTCAATCGCAACAACTGCTAAGCCCTGCTTATGATAATCAAGGATACCGCGGTTATGTGTGCCGACAATAATTCCATCCACTTGATTTCTTAACAGCATTTCTAAATACTTCTCTTCCTTATCTACTTGATTGAGGCTGTTGCAAAGCAGCACTTTATACCCGAGAGATGCACATATATTTTCAATATGGAAAGTCAGTTCCCCAAAGAAGGGATTAGCTGTTGTAGGCAATATTAATCCTATTAGGTTTGAACGCTTATTAAATAAAGAACGAGCAACATCGTTCGGAAAATAGTTGAGCTCAGTCATCGCCTTTTGTACTTTATTTTTTGTTGCTTCACTTATGTAACCGCGGTTATTTAATACTCGGGAAACGGTTGTCGGCGATACACCTGCTAGTTTCGCAACATCCTCTATTTTAGGCTTCATTTTCTGTCCTCCTAAAAAAACAATTAAGTATATTATAGTACAA
>JAPSHL010000122.1 GCA_031179905.1 Bacillus sp. (in: firmicutes)
ATCGAAATCAAAGCAGATGAGATTCCATGTCCCATTACATCTAGGATGATAAACCCGTACTTACCTGGAGAAACTTCATAAAAGCTGTACATATCACCAGACAGCTCGGTCGATGACTGATAATAAGCGGAAATACCAATCTGTTCATTACTGAAAGGTGTCGATAACGATATGCCCTGAATGCTTTTAGCCAAGTCCAGCTCTCTTTTAATCCGCTCCTGATACACTTCCTTTTGTTTATTCATTTCAACAAGCTCTTCTTGTTTCTCTTTCAATGCGGCCAGAACCGTGGTAAGCTCTGCGTTTGTCTTAGCCGCTTCTTTCAAGGCAGCATCAGCAATATTCCTTGCCTTCAAAATCTCACTTTCATACTCAAGCCGTTTATGCATGGGAACAAATACACATTCATTGATGGGAATACCCTCTTGAATATACCTGTTTGCAAAAATGAGAGCAGGAACTTCCTCTCCATTCTTTTTCAGAAGGGAAAAATGCATTTCTTCTATTTTATTTTCAACCTTTATAAGCGGGAAAAAATAAAGCTGGCAAAAGACCCTTGAGGGTTTTGTCAATATCTGATTCACATGCTTGTTAATTAAGTCGGGACCGTCAAACCCTAACAGCTTCAGCAAGGTTTTGTTGACAGACAGAATTTTCCCGTCATCTGTAAGCACTAAAAACCCGCATGGTGCTTCATCTAGTTGCCTATCCAAAATTCACCAGCCCCTTTCCCCTACTCAAGTGTGCCTAGATATGCTCTCATTAATTCAACCGTTTTTTCCGGATGGCTCAAATGAGGGCAATGTCCAGCTGCATCAATAACCTTTAACATACTGTCCGGCATATTATGATGCACAAATTCACCGACAGCAGTCGGAGCAATCATATCATCTGAACATTGAATAATGAGAGCAGGCACAGTGACCTTCGGTAGTTCTTGGCGATAATCGGAGAAAAAAGTAGCGATCGCAAACTGGCGGGCAATTACAGGATCCGTTGAACAGATACTCAGCATCAGCTCTTCAGCCAGCAAAGGCTGGTCTTCATTAGCCATGACCATTGCAGCAAAACCCTTAGCCCAGCCGATATAATTCTTATCGAGCAAATCAATCAGGCCATGAAGATCCTCCTCCTCAAACCCTCCATAATACGGGGGCTTGTTTAAATAGCATGGAGACGGTCCAATCATAATCAGTTTGCCAAAATGTTGCGGTCTTTCGATTGATGCCAACAGTCCGATAATCGCGCTGACAGAATGGCCGACAAATACAGCATCCTCCAGCTGCAATTCACCGCAAATGTCGAGAACGTCCTGTACATAGCCGTGCAGGCTATCATATTTAACTGTATCGTAGTGGGAGATGTCTGACTGGCCTGAGCCGACATAGTCGAACAGGACAACTTGATAGTCTTGTTCAAAAGCGCTGGCTGTCCACCGCCACATATTTTGGTCACACCCAAATCCATGGGCAAAAATTATTGTTTTTGAGCCGTTTCCGCTGATTTTCACATTATTACGATGCATAATATTCAGATTCCGTTCCATATTTGCCCCTTTTATTTACTCATTTTAGTAGATAAGTTAATTATATGATAAAAAGTCTTGAATATTAAATAAAATAGTTCACAGATTGAATCTCTTTTTTTTGAGATTTTCACTAGACAAAAAGACATTTTCTATGGAAGATGCTTTTTCTTTTAAAATATAGATGGAGAATCAGTGTGGTTAGATTTCCCACCATTTCCAAACAAAAAAATGACAAAAGGTATTGAGCCTTTTGTCGACAATTTAAGACATCTTCCAAAAAAAAAATGCTTGCACATTAATTATTAATATATTTTTCAAATACAAAGCCGAAGTCTTTCACATTGTACTTTTTGCGGCTGTTCATAAGCCAGTTAAAAACTTGGTCGTTAATGTTGCGGAAATGTTCGGACACATCTCCCTCTATAGAAGCACGCACTAGTGTACTAGACGTAATCTGCAGACTCTCCTTAGCAAATTCTAAGGAAATTTCGTTTTCCTGTGTTAGTTCACTGATCCGAATTAATGCTTTATACAAATCCTTGATAGCTTCAATATGGTTTTTATGTATATCAATGCTGAATGGAACAGACCCCATAGAGAACTTAATCTCTACATCAAGATCAATCGTACCAGCTGTTTCCATTGACACATCTGAAATCGCATGCTCTTTGTAGGAATATCTTTTCAAGCTTCTTTTTTTGCTGATTGCGCTCGTACCGTCAAGATGGACTAACGCCCTGTTTGTAAAGCAATATTCATCCGTCTTTGATTTAATCAAAAAATAGATTTTTTCATTATCCTCATGCAGGATATAATCATCAGCATCTACCTTATCATAATCTGAAGGGTGAATGACACTTCCTACATCACTTAAACCTAATGCGTCAGACGCAATTTTTTTAAACACGATTGAGTTCCTCCTCAACTGTAATCTTCTAGTATATTATTCTATTTTTTTACAAACACTATTATTAGTTTATCTCATTTATTGAAACGTTGAAATCTATTTTTAAAAATATGCCCCATTTGTAACTAGGAAAAAAGTATCTTACATAAGAAAGCACACAAACATATACTAATAAAGCAGAGTTTTTTGGAAATTTATTTCACAGTACTTATTGAGGTGTTCAATATGGAAAAAGTATATCTCGACTCCGAGCTTATCGGCAGGTCCTTCATATGTTCTCTTATATCTGCAATAACTCTTAGTCTTGTTTTTATTTTGTTACGCTCTACTTATTTCTCTTTTATGGAACTTATCATATTTTCTCTAATGATCTTTTTCTTTTATTTGTTTATTGCTACACCTCTGCAAATTAGGCTGAACCAAAAACCTAAAAGCTTTAGTATGAAGTATCTTTTAATCTATATGATTGCTTCTGCCATTACAGTAGGCGTCCTGTTAACAATTGGGCATCAGAATCCTTTTCAGTCTTTACAGTTCTATTTACTGGTTTTATCTAGCGCGATTATATTTTGGATTTATGATTCGGTTTTGCTGCAACGGAGGGAGTAGGTAAACACTACTCAACTGCTTTAGATAGGAGGAATTTAGTCACAGAAAACATGTGAAGTACTGAGCATTTTAGTAGTGACTTATCATCTAAATGAAAGCATAAAAAAAGGGAAATCAGCGAATGGCCTGCACTCGTCCGACTTTCCCATCTGTCAGCCTTACTTTTATTCCATGTGGGTGAAAGGAGGAATTAGTCAGAATATCTTTGACGACTCCAACGGTCCTCTTTCCTGTTTTTTGATCTGCTTTTAATACGATTTCAACCGTAAGCCCTGAGGTTATATCTTTTCTGTTTTGGCCGTTCATTAGACGCCCATTCTTCTTCTTTGGTTGTTGGTTTTCTTCGTTTGCTGGCTGTTCATCTTTTGCATCTTAGTATTGCCGCTTAAACTTTGCCCCTGTTGGGATTGCTGCTTTTTGTTGGCAAGCTGCTGCTTCATCGCATCTTTCAGGCTTACTTTTTTCTTTTCTTGTTCTGACATTTCGTTTACCTCCACTACAATTTCTGGTCTTGCTATTGATACTATATCACACAGCTATATAGGAAGAAATCTTTCTCTATAATTCATTTGCGAAATGGTTCAGCTTTATGCCATTTCTTGAAATGCAGCTGTTTGCTTGACTGAATCTCCTTGAGATTGTCCAATGGTGCTGAATCTTTTCATCCGATAAATTCATCTTGCTAGTCGATCCTTTATCTGCTCCATTATAGCATGAATCTGTTGGGTTGATTGGACGTTATCGGGGGAATTTCCTAATTTCATCCCCCTTTTCTCCTGTTACCACATTAAGGTCAATCAAATTTATCTGGTCTGCCACCCTCTTAATGATGGGCTCATTTCAGTCGTTTTCTTTACCTCGTCTTCGGACTGCTGAGAATGGCCAAGCAGCTCCTGCGAGAAATTTGCCAACGAACCGGAACTGTCTTTCATTACCTTGATATTTTCATAAAGAGACCAAGATTTATTGGACGGTGTCTCGTAGTTCTGTCTGCCACCGCACTTGAGCAGCAATGCCCTCCTATTACCTCTCTCTTGTTATTGACTACCAGGAAGTGGCTGTACCTGTAAACTTAAAGCCATAGAGATCGGCCGGAACAAAGGAATTAGACGGCAAGGGGTTCAAGGTATAAGAGGCTGGTTACCTTTATTTTCAGATCAAACGTATCCCAGGAAAGCAGGCAATAAACTGCGTTTTATCACATATAGCAATCGACAGGTCTTTCAGGATGGCTAATCTCATAATAGGAATGATGGCAGCAATACTTTCTAATGACTCTGCCCTGTACATGTATGACTCCCTTTCCAATCCTTCTATCATTAGTATCGCTTAACCAAGGAAATACTAAACATCCCTACCCATTGCAACTGAACAAGTTTATAATACAAATATAACCAATTATTAAGTGCGGTGATATTTTGTTCAAAATACTATTAATTGAAGATGATGCTACCCTTTTTGCTGAAGTAAAGGACAGGCTCAGTCAGTGGTCTTATGAGGTAGATGGGATTACTGACTTTTCAAACGTAATGCAGGACTTTACGGCAGTAAAGCCTGATCTTGTTATCATAGACATCCAGCTTCCGAAATTTGACGGGTTCCATTGGTGCCGCATGATCCGTACCCAATCAAAAGTGCCGATCATTTTTCTGTCTTCACGAGATCATCCGACTGATATGGTCATGTCCATGCAGCTCGGGGCAGATGATTTTGTCCAAAAGCCCTTTCATTTTGAAGTGCTTATTGCCAAAATCCAGGCAATTCTCCGCAGGGTGTACAACTACAGCCTTGAGCAGACGGAAAAGAAGACTTGGTGCGGAGCAACGCTCGACTATGAAAAAAACATTGTAGCCAATGAAAACGGCACAATTGAACTGACAAAGAATGAAGCATTTATATTAAAATTGCTTGTTGAACAAAAGAATAAAATCGTCAGCCGAGACACTCTGATTGAACATCTTTGGAATGACAGCCGCTTTATCAGCGATAACACCCTCACTGTCAATGTTAATCGCCTTCGCAAACGGCTTGATGAAATTGGGATTGGAAAGTTTATCGAAACGAAAGTCGGCCAAGGCTATATCGCGATTGAGGAATCATCATGATTCGTAAGTTTATCCATGAAAAACGAAGCTGGATTATTTTTATTTTATTCCTGCAGGGACTCAGTCTTATCGTGGCAGCACTTGATGATACAATCGCCTTCACATCTGTACTGTATACCGTATTTTTGTCATTGCTGTTTTTCCTTCTGTATTTGTTCTGGCGCTATCAAAAGGAAACACCTTTTTATAAGACTTTGACAGAACGGGAAGATAATCTCGATTTGTCAGCTGTTGCTGTTCCTGAAAGTCCATTTGAGGAAATTGTTGCGGAAAGCTTGAGACAACAGACCTTATTACTGAAAGAAGAGCTGCTCACCAATACAGTTGCATTAGAGAAGGAAAAAGATGACCTCCTCTCTTGGATTCATGAAGTGAAGACACCAATGACAACATTGCGCCTCTTAATTGACCGGATTGATGATAAAGCAATGCGGGGGAATTTAACATATGAATGGCTGCGGATCCATCATCTCCTTGACCAGCAGCTTCATTCAAAGCGCCTTCCTTTCATGCAAAATGATTTGTATGTGGAAAAATTATCCTTGGAGGATATTCTGTACGACGAAATTCGTACATTGCAGACATGGTGTATCCAGAAAGGCATTGGTTTCGAAGTTGAACTTCCAGAAACTGAGGTGCTGACAGACAGCAAATGGATTTCCTTTATTATTAGACAGCTGCTGACAAATGCAGTGAAGTACAGTGAAGCAAGTGATATTGTCATTACAAGCGAACGAAAACACGACCAGATTTGTCTCCATATTAAAGACTGCGGAATTGGCATTGAAACTCAAGACCTTCCCCGCATCTTTGAAAAAGGGTTCACATCGACAGCCAACCACCAAAACCATCATGCAACAGGAATGGGACTTTACTTGGCAAAAAAAGCGGCAGATACTTTACATATTAGAATGGAAGTAAATTCTTTGCCGCAAACAGGGACGGTATTTTCCTTGACCTTCCCAAAAAAGAATGACTTTGTCCATCTATTAAGCAGATAAAATGTCTTACAAGCATGTGACAAAACTGTCACATGCTTCTTCTATTTTGTTCGCTGATTCGAAGGATGAATCATGTGAAGTTACCTATAATGAGGATAAATAACAGATGGCAAAGGAGTGATTTAGTTTGATGATATTAGAAGCAAATCAAATTCAAAAAAGCTATGGAAACAAATTTAATAAACAAGAGGTGCTTAGAGGTGTCAGTCTCTCTATCCAAAAAGGCGAGTTCGTCAGCATTATGGGAGCTTCTGGCTCTGGAAAAACGACATTGCTTAATGTTCTTTCCTCCATTGACAAAGTAAGCAACGGAACAATTAAGATTGAAGGCAGTGATATTACTGGGATGAGGGAAAAGCAGTTAGCTCAGTTCCGCAAGAATAAACTTGGCTTCATCTTTCAAGACTATAACCTGCTCGATACGCTGACAGTTAAAGAGAACATCCTTCTTCCACTGTCGATTACAAAGACACCAAGAAAAGAAGCAGAAAACCGCTTCAAAAAGATTGCCAATGACCTTGGTATTTATGAGCTGAAGGATAAATATCCAAACGAAATATCCGGAGGTCAAAAGCAGCGTACTTCTGCCGCAAGAGCTTTTATTCATGAGCCTAGCATTATCTTTGCTGATGAGCCGACAGGTGCATTGGACAGTAAATCAGCTTCAGATCTTCTGAACAAGCTGAGCAGCTTGAACGAAACGCTTGCTGCTACAATCTTGATGGTAACACATGACCCACTCGCCGCAAGCTACTGCAGCAGAGTTGTTTTCATTAAAGACGGGCAAATTTATACACAGTTGAATAAGGGCGAACAAGACAGGCAGCACTTCTTCCAAGATATCATGAAAACACAGGCAATTTTGAGCGGGGTGCAATATGAACATTAATCAGCTCATTTTTCGCAATCTTGTCAAAAACATCAAGCACTATTACTTGTATGTTTTTGCGCTAGTTTTCAGTGTCTGCTTGTATTTCGCTTTCGTCACCCTTCAATACGACCCGTCCATGGATTCTGTAGAAGGAACAATTAAAGGCGGAGCTGCGATTCGAGTTACTTCCATTCTGCTTATCGTCATTGTCTCGATTTTCCTTTTCTATGCAAATACGATTTTCATCAAAAGGCGCAGTAAAGAAATCGGGCTGTTCCAACTGATCGGCATGACGAAGGAAAGAATCTTTTGGATTATAGGTGTGGAGAACTTTCTGTTATACTTTGGTTCCATTTTCATTGGTACCTTCGTTGGTTTTTCCTTTTCAAAACTGATTATCTTAGTTTTGTTCAAGGTTACAGGTGTGAAAGGCATCGCCAAGCTCCATTTTTCAGAGCAGGCATTAGTACAGACCATCATCGTGTTTGCTGTCATTTATGCGTTCATCATGCTGATGAACTATATTTTCATCAAAAGACAAACAATCTTAAGCTTGTTCCGAGTTACCTCTTCTACTGAGGAAAGAGTTAAAAAAATATCTGTGTTTGAAATAATCATTGGCATTATTGGCATAACAGGAATCGTCTCAGGCTATTATGTTTCATCAAAGCTGTTTGAAGGCGACTTTCAATCCATGACTGAGTTATTCGGAGCAATGGCATTTATTTTAGGGGCTGTCATCCTTGGAACCTATCTTTTCTACAAAGGTTCTGTCAGCTTCCTGTTTAACCTTGTCCGTAAAAGTAAAAATGGCTATTTGAACATTAATGAAGTCCTGTCCTTATCTAGCATCATGTTCAAGATGAAATCCAACTCGCTCCTGCTGACTATCATTACAACCGTTTCAGCGCTGGCGATTGGCCTGCTGTCTTTGTCCTATATCTCCTACTCTTCTGCTGAAAAACAGGCAGAGGAAGGCATCCCTGCTAACTTTTCGTTCGGAACCAGCAAGGAAGCGGATTTATTTACAGATCAGCTCACGAAAAACGGTATCGCCTATAACGGAACAACAGTTGATATTATTAGGGCAGATGTCAATATCGGCAAAATATTAGAGGCTGATTTAAGCGGTCTTAATTTCGATCCCAATATGACAACACTTGCTGTCGTTAGTGAAAATAATGTTAAAGGGGTAGATTTAGATGAAGATGAAACATTATTTACTAACTATGCCGATGCACTTGAAAAGTTCATGGCTCTTAAAGACTCTGGTGAAGTAATCATTGAAACAAAGGACCAGCCTATCCATCTTCATTATGTCGGGCTGAACGACGTGCCAGTTGTACCATATTTGTACACAGCTGGAGGCATGCCGACAGCTATTGTTGATGAAAAGGTATTTGAGCAGCTTAATAACAATAAAAATGACGAGCTCCAGCTAGCCGCAAGCACCTATTTTGGGATTGATATTAAAAAGGATTCTGAAGTAGAAAAAGCAAATGACATTTTTCATGATTTAAAACTGGATGAAAAGGATTTTAATTTATCCCGCTATGACATGATTGTTTCAAACAAAGCAAATATGGGACTAACCATGTTTATCGTCGGCTTTTTAGGTCTTACCTTCCTGATCACTTCTGGCTGTATCCTGTACTTTAAGCAGATGGATGAAGGGGAAGAAGAAAAGCATAACTACACAATCTTAAGGAAACTTGGCTACACAAAGGGCGACCTGCTTAAAGGAATTCAAGGCAAGCAGCTGTTCAGCTTCGGAATTCCGCTTGTGATCGGGCTTGTCCACAGCTATTTCGCTGTCCAGTCAGGCTGGTTCTTTTTCGGAACGGATTGGACACCGATGCTTATCGTAATGGTAGTCTATACAGTTCTCTATTCGATCTTCGGACTATTATCTGTCCTATACTATAAAAAAGTGATTAACAGTGCGCTTTAACTAGCAAAAAGGGACATTACCTATTATTGGCAGTTTATCTTCTGACAGGACGTCTATATATACTATATAAACTTCCTAAGGAGGATGATAGAAATGAGTAATTTTGACCAATATAAAGATAAAGCAATGGATGCTGCGAAAAAAGCGCAAAGCAATGAAAAAGTGAGAACGAAGGAAAAAGATATGGGTGAGAAGTTAAAGGATAAAATGAAAGATAAGTTTAATAAATAATCAGAGAAAAAAGAGCAGGCTAAACGAAAACTAGCCTGCTCTTTTTATTTAGCAAATTTTGTATGAGTGGATCTTCCTAACACTTCCTGTGTGAGGCTTGGCAGCACCATTTCTACGGTTGTCCCTTTTCCTACCTTGCTTTTTATGTTCAACTGGCCGTGATGCCCCTCTTCAATAATTTTAAAGCAGGTCATTAACCCCAGTCCTGTCCCCTTTTCCTTTGTCGTATAGAAAGGCTCGCCAAGCGTAGCAAGTCTCTCTTCTTCAATGCCGATGCCTTGATCGGTAATTTGAATAGATACCTTCTCTTCTTCTATCGTCTCTACTGTTATCGCAATAATTCCGCCGTTTGGCATCGCTTCAATGGAGTTTTGTAAAAGGTTAAGGAATACTTGCTTCAAACGGTTTTCTTCACAGAAAATCAGCGGGATATCTTCATCCATCCTCGTGTAAATTTGCGTATTATACAAGTTGGATTGCGCATTGATAAAGGTGACAACATCTTTAATGATATCTTTAATATTTTTCTTCTGATACACATCTGCAGTCGGCTTGGAAAGAAACAAGAATTCCCCGACAATCGTATTAATCCGCTCAATTTCTGACAGAACAATATCCAAGTATTCATTTTTCTTATCCTCGGATTTTAACAGCTGAATAAACCCTTTGATGGATGTAAGGGGATTGCGAATTTCGTGGGCAATTCCTGCAGACATCTGCCCGAGCAGCGCCATTTTCTCAGACTTCTGCACATATTGGTTCGTCTGCTCTTTGCGCTCTGTTATGTCTGTGCCGAGGGAAAGAACAGCATCTTTGCCGTCAAAGGCAATTGACAGACAGCTGACCTCAAAATAAAACACTGATTTGTCGAACCGCATCATTTTATATTCAATATTGTGGAGCGGCTTTTTCTCTGTCTTGACGATACTCATCCGCATTTCCCAGCGTTCTTTATATTCTGGTGCAATGAATTCTCCGAAGGACCTGCCGATTAGCTCTGTTGCAGAGCTCGCTCCGATCATTAATACTGCTGCTTTAT
>JAPSHL010000009.1 GCA_031179905.1 Bacillus sp. (in: firmicutes)
TAGACAGGAATAAGAAGACAGTCCGATCTCTTATGGCAAAGTTTCAAGAAGATATATTAGTGGCAGGTAAAGAAAGATATGAGCTGTTTGCCGCAAATACGAATGAGCCCTTTTTCTTTCATCCAAGCTCAAGCATGTTCAGGATTAAAAGACTGCAAAACGGGGAGCAGGACCCTTTTATAAATGCTTGCAATCTTTTTTATGGAAAGTCTCTTCTTGATTGTACGCTCGGTTTGGCGTCTGACAGTATTGTCGCAAGCTTCGCAGTCGGAAATAAAGGAAAAGTCGAAGGAATTGAAGCAAGCCCTGTAATAGCATTTATTGTCAAGGAAGGTCTCGCTGTCTGGCAGGCAGGTGAAAAGGAAATCGATGAAGCTATGAGAAGAGTAAAGGTGACTTGGGGGCATGCACTCGATGTGCTGAAAAATAAGGAAACCAACAGTATTGATTGTGTGTACCTAGATCCAATGTTTGAGGAAAACATTGATTCAGACGGAATCAAACCATTAAAGCATTTGGCAGTTTATGAGGACTGGACTAAAGCGATGATAGAAGAAGCTCGCCGTGTCGCAAAGGAAAGGGTTGTTTTGAAAGACCACTATAAGAGCACAAGATTTGAATACTTTGGCTTTCAGCGAATGGAACGGAAAACAGCCAAATTCCATTACGGGATAATAGAATTATAGGAAAATTAAGGATTGGAAGTTATAATTTTTAAATAATGCTGTATAAATAGTGGCTCAATAATTGTTTTTTATTATATACTTGAAGAGTACTGTATATATTTTAAGTAACCCTAATAGAAGATAAAACTTTTTACATAGGATTAACAGGATTTTGAAAGTGAGGTGTTTACAATGCCTAATTGGATTCGAAAAAGTCTTGTTGTCTTTGTGTCGATCTTAACATTTGGACTGATAACTCCATCGCCTTCTGCTTTTTATAACAACAATGGTGATGAAAAGAAGCCTGCAGATGAACGCAACCTGCCAATCTCTACAGATGAATTAACGGTTGAACCTGCGGGGATTCTTGATGAGCGATCGGATAGGGAAAAGGTCGTAGGCAAGCTGATGGAAGAAGCAGAAGTGCAAAGCTATACAAAATTCGGGAGCAAAATCAAACCGGTGATAGAGGAAGAATTCAGGATTGCGATTTTACCGAATATTGAAAAAGCGATTAACAATGTGACTAGCAGCTTCCCTGATGAAGATTTGAGCCAGCTTACGGTGACAGAAATGCCGAGCCCTGGGACGAGCGAGCGGATTTTCCACATCGTGAAAGAGAATCAAGACGTGATTCGCTTTCATGTGAGAAGGGATCGCCCCCCACAAGATGGCTATTGGTTCAATTTTCATTATCACACGTTTCAGGATAATTTCCAAAATCATTATGCACTAGGCAAAATCTATTGGGACAAAAATACTCCACCAAAATGGATGAGTTAAAAAAATCCCAAACAGTAATAATAAAAATGAAACTGTTCTAGCATTTGAAACGTAGATAATAAAAATGAAAAAAATGGAGGAATTAATCATGGCAATCAGTTTATCAAAAGGACAAAAAGTAGATTTAACAAAAGGAAACCCAGGATTAACGAAAGTTATCGTGGGACTTGGATGGGATGTAAACAAGTATGACGGCGGAAATGACTTCGACTTGGATACTTCTGTATTTTTGCTTGGTGACAACGGTAAAGTAACATCTGAAGCTGACTTTGTATTCTATAACAATTCCACTGGCGGAAACGGGTCTGTCGTTCATTCTGGTGACAACCGTACAGGAGCAGGAGATGGTGATGATGAGCAAGTCGTTGTAGATCTTCAAGCAGTACCTGCAAATGTACAGAAAATCGCCTTTACAATTACAATTCATGAGGGTGACACAAGAAACCAGAACTTCGGACAAGTTTCTAACGCATATGCGCGTATTTTAAATGAGCAAAATAATGAGGAACTTATCCGTTATGACTTAGGAGAAGATTTCTCTATCGAAACAGCGTTAGTTGTTGGAGAACTATATCGCCATAACAACGAATGGAAATTCAGCGCAATCGGAAGCGGCTACCAAGGCGGCTTGGCAGCATTGGCAACAGATTTCGGACTTCAAGTCGGCTAATCTGTCAGCTGCTTTTATGAGGGGATAACCTTTTCAATTGCCTATCCATTTGATTGCAGGTTAAAAAATAAAGAAAAACATGTTTAGCGATCAATTAGGAGGAACATACACGAATGGATGCTATTTTTCAAGCCTTTATCGATACATATTCCCAGTTTTTTAATTGGGCAATGTGGGGAGAAGTATTGACAGACCCAGTAAGCTGGGGATATATCGGAACACTAGTAATATTGGAAGGACTATTATCAGCAGATAACGCACTTGTGCTTGCTGTCATGGTAAAGCATCTTCCACCTGAAAAACGTAAAAAAGCCCTTTTCTACGGGTTGCTTGGAGCCTACATTTTCCGCTTCATTGCGATCGGAATCGGTGT
Source organism: Bacillus sp. (in: firmicutes) (assembly GCA_031179905.1). Lineage (GTDB taxonomy): Bacteria > Bacillota > Bacilli > Bacillales > Cytobacillaceae > Niallia. Next base: position 2,492 of record JAPSHL010000009.1, read on the forward strand.
ATTCTTGATTAAATTATGGTGGGTTAAAGTACTCGGTGCAGCGTACCTTGCCTATTTAGCAATCAAGTACTTTATCGACAAACGAAAAGAGAAGAATGCAGAAGTAAACGAAGAAGAAGAGTCCCACGGCATTAACCAAAATGGTTTGTTAATTCGTTTGTTCGGTACGTTTTGGGGAACAGTTGTAGCTGTTGAGCTAATGGACATTGCTTTTTCAGTAGACAGCGTTCTAGCAGCTTTCGGTGTCAGCAACCAAGTATGGGTGCTGCTTGTCGGCGGTATGCTCGGCGTACTAATGATGCGCGGAGTTGCAGGAGTATTCTTGAAATTGATTGACCGTGTACCAGAATTGGAAAGCACAGCATATATTTTGATTTTAATTATTTCTGTGAAAATGTTCTTAGGTGTGTTTGGTGTTCATGTACACCACATCGTATTCTTTGGCGTATTAATTGTCGCTTTTGCAGCAACATTTGTGGTTCATTATAGAAATAAGAAAAAAGCAGAGCAAGGCAAAGCTTTATAAAGTAACAAAAAAAGAAGGGGGATGACAAGTTGTCATTCCTTCTTTTTTCCATCTATAGACATTAAGACCTCCACTAATACCTGCTGCTCATTACAAAATTCTCCATAATAAGAAAATATTAATGCAAGAAATACGATATTATATTAAAATAAATAGATAATTTCTTATTTTTTATAGAATAATTATCTGAATAGTCAATTTATTTAAAAGGCATTATCGTGGAATGGAGTTACTAAAATGAAATTATTTTCCGATTTAAATGATCAGCTAGTAAAAGAGCTTTTTTATAAGGAGCCTGAAGAATTGTCGATAACTTCTGATAAAGAGATTTTATCCTACGCTCTCGCCTCCACACTGTATATGCCTGCAACAAGACCAAATATTTATCATGATCTTCTAATAAATAAGCATCCGGGCCTGACGTCCATGGTCATTTGCTTAGAAGATTCCATTGGCGATCATGAAGTAGAGCTTGCAGAAGCGAAATTAAAAGAGGAACTGTTTAACATAAAGACAAGCATAGAGCACGGAATCTTAGTAAAAAGCGCCATGCCGATGATTTTTATTAGAATTCGGTCTGTTGACCAGTTTTTAAGGCTGATGGACTCTCTCGAAGATTGTATCCATTTGCTGACAGGCATTGTCATTCCTAAGTTTGATGCCCAAATTGGCAGCATCATTCTTAAGGAATTAGAAGCCTATAATAGGATGGGCAATTTGCTGTATGCAATGCCTATTTTAGAAACGAAGAAAATAATAGAAAAAGAAACTAGGCTAGAAGAACTGTTATCAATTAAAGCAGTTCTTGATACATATAAACATCTTATTTTGAACGTCCGCATCGGAGCTACAGATTTTTGCGGTCTCTATGGAATTAGAAGAAACAGTGATACAACTGTATATGATGTGGCAATTATCCGAGATTGCATCACTGATATCATCAATGTGTTTTTACGCGCTGACAGTCCATATGTTGTTTCAGGACCTGTTTGGGAGTATTTTTCGTCAAAGGAGAGAATGCTGATACCCCAGCTTCGGGAAACACCATTTCGCAAAAGATACGGCAAAGCGGGCATGCAGATGAGAACTCAGCTTATTGACAAGCATATGGATGGCTTGATCAGAGAAGTGCTGATGGACATTACAAATGGCCTGACAGGAAAAACGATTATCCATCCAACCCACATCAAGCCTGTCCAAGCATTAAATGTTGTCAGCTATGAAGAATATTTAGATGCTGCAAATATAATTGCAAGCAGTAACGGTGATATTGGGGTGATGAAAAGCTCATTCTCCAACAAAATGAATGAAATTAAGCCCCATTTTTATTGGGCCCAAAAAATCATGCTAAAATCTAGAGTTTATGGGGTGTTTCATGAAGAATATACATACATTGACTTACTCAAGCAAGAGAACTATACTGCCAATTCTAAATAATTTAAAGATGCATATTGAAATAAAGGAAAACCCATTTGAACTTAATACCGCTGAACTATTTCAAATGGCAGCAAGAATCAATAAAAAAAGATCGTTTTTATTTGTCAGCAAGTTATTAGGAAAACATATTCCAATAAAGCCTCATTTAGGATTATGGACCGGTTTTGCACTAGCTGCCAGATATGAAGAGTTAAAGACTGATAACTTCTCATCAAGACGAGGAGAATTACTTGATTGCTATCAAGGTTCAATCTCGACTTTTCAAGATACTCCTTTTATCAGTAAGGAGACAGCTGACCCGGTTATAATTGGTTTTGCAGAAACAGCAACAGCACTGGGCCACAGTTTTTATATGGCATTTCAACATGCGTCTTTTTTTCACACAACAAGAGAGTACGTTGACGGAAAAGAATCCATTATATCCTTTGAAGAGGAGCATTCCCATGCGACCTCCCATCGCTGCTATGCAGATGTTTCGATGCTTGCTAATAAGCGTGAAGTAATTCTTGTTGATGATGAACTGACGACAGGTAAGACTGCTATTAATATCATTAAGGATATTCAGGCAAAATACCCGCGCAAAGAGTATACAATCGTCTCTATTTTAGATTGGCGTAATAGTGACAATGTTCAAAAGTTAAAGGATTTGGGGCAAGAGCTCAAGATTAATATCCGTTGTGTAAGTTTATTAAAGGGAGAATTCAGTCTTGAAGGGGCACTGCAAATCGACGATAGAAAACAGGACAAAATCGCTCCGGCAATAGCTGATAAGCTTGAAACAGAATATATTTCTTTAGATGAGTATACGAAGAACAGCCAGCTTCCGTTTCGTTCACTAACATTTGCAGGCGAGGTAAATCAAGCTCATTACTTGAAGGATACAGGACGATTCGGTCTTGTTTCTAGTGAAAATAGCTGGATGGATACAGCAGCAGCCTTCCTTGCTGAAAAGAGAATAGGAACACAAACATTATGTATCGGGACAGGCGAGTTTATGTACATACCAATGAAAATCGCAAGTCTTATGGGTCAGGGCGTTTTCTACCAATCTAGCACGAGAAGCCCAATTTATCCTAATAATGAAAACCATTATGGAGCGAAGACAGCTATTCATTTTTTGAATCCAGAAGACGAACATATCGACAATTATTTATATAATATTATGACTTATGAATATGATGATATTTTTATATTCTTTGAGAGAATTGTGGACGAAGAGAAACTTCAGCCGTTGCTTGCTAAGCTTAAAAAAACTGGAGTGAAAAAAATAAACGTGGTGTATTGCAGCGGGAGGTAGTGAAAAGGATGGAAAAAACCAGTCTGAAAAAGTTTGGCTCATATAAAGCGGAAGATGTTCTTTTTTTGTTAAAGGATTTGAGCGGGTTAAGTTTGGAAGGAGATACAGAAGAGCGGGAGAGGCGCATTCAAGGCGGACAGCATTATAGTGAAACTTTGCCGATTGAATATAATCCTCCTGAAAAGTATTTGCATGTTTTTTGGGAAACCCTTGCTGAATATAAGGAGAAAGTAGCCTTTTGCACTGCTGTCGTTGCTGAGCAAATTTACAGAAAAAAGGGCGAAAATACGGTTCTAGTCTCCTTAGCGAGAGCAGGAACACCGATTGGTATTTTAATTAAGCGCTACTTGAAGCAGAAATACAGTGTTGCCTTACCTCACTACAGCATTTCAATTGTTAGAGACAGAGGAATAGATGAAAATGCCTTGCTCTATATTTTGAAGACCCACCATGATTGCGATATCCAATTTATCGATGGCTGGACAGGCAAAGGAGCTATTTCCATAGAATTGACTAAATCCTTAACTGAATTTCAGAAAAGCCACGGATATAAGCTGGATGACGCTCTCGCTGTTGTAGCAGATCCTGGGTATTGCACGAATTTATATGGAACAAGAGAGGACTTTCTAATTCCAAGTGCATGTTTAAACTCAACTGTTTCCGGCCTTGTCAGCAGGACAGTTCTAAATGATGCCTATATAGGGGAAGGAGATTTCCATGGAGCCAAATATTACAAGGAACTCTTACCGTATGATGTTTCAGAGAAGTACTTGGAAGAGATTTCTTCTCAATTTAATCAAATCGATGAGGAAAGATTAGAACAGGCAATCGATGATGTAAGAAAAGAGAAGGAAATCTCCTTCAAAGGTATGAAGGAAGTGCTGGAAATTAAGGAAGCTTTCGGGATTGAAACGGTTAATTACGTTAAGCCAGGAGTCGGTGAAACGACAAGAGTGCTTTTAAGAAGAGTTCCGTGGAAAATACTTATGAAAGATCCAGAAAGCCCGTACGTTCGCCATATAGTTCTGCTTGCAAAGGAACGAAATGTGGAAATCATTTCATACCCTCAAATGAGCTATACATGCTGCGGCCTTATCAAAAAGGTAGGTGAAGGATTATGATGATGTTCGCATCGGACTTAGACAGGACCTTGATTTATTCAGAACGTGCTCTGTATGAAATGGGAACACCCCTCAATAAGAGGATGGTGCCTGTTGAAATATCGAAAGGACAATATGTCTCATACATGAAGGCAATCGCACTTGATAGTTTGAAGGAACTTGCAGAAAATCTGCTATTTGTACCTGTAACTACAAGAACGTATGAGCAATATAAGCGAATTTTTATTTTTGAAAAGGACATACCAATCACGTACAGTGTGACATCAAATGGAGCCAATATCCATTATAAAGGCGAAATATTGTCAGACTGGACTAAAGTAGTGCAGGATAAGCTTGCAGAGCAGTGTGTCCAAAAAGAAAAACTGATTGATTTAGTAAATAGGCATGCACTTCCAGGTACAATGAAAATAGCAGATGATCTATTCTTTTATTATATATTGGCCCAGAAGATAACTCCTGAGACTAAAAAGCTAATTGGAGAGATTGCTTCAGAGAATGGCTGGAAGATGTCTTTGCAAGGGAGAAAGCTGTACTTTATGCCAGCACCTGTTTGCAAAGGGGAAGCAGTGAAATTCATCCAAAAGAGAGAAGGCATTCAAATAGCAGCAGGAGCAGGAGACTCTCTGCTTGATTTTCCTTTGTTAGATGCTTGTACCCAATCCTTTATGCCGCAGCATGGAGAATTGGCAGAAGAAGTGCAAGCTCGCAATCTCTATACGGTTACAAAATACTCTGGGGCAGATGCTGGCGAAGAAATCATCGAGTCTGTTAAACAGCTTTATAATAGGAGTACTACTCCTCTGCTGGAGAATCTTTAAGCCATTTGGAAAGCAAGTAATAAATGACAAAAAAAGCAGTGTAAAAGGCAAAAAAGACGACCGTTCCAAGCAGAAGAGACTTGAAAGTCAGACAGATGGCAAGGCTTATCATGACACTAATAAAAAATAGGTCGAGGAATATATATGTTTTCGAGCAAAGAACATGCTCTAGTAGTTCCATTTCCGATTCTAGTTGGTGATATGACTTCCTTCGATACAATAATCTCATATTAAACACCTGCTTAGCCTAGATTTACTGTATCATATGCAAATGCTATAAAAATGGTGAGCAGTAAAAATGAATTGGGGCAAACCTGTTCATCAATTAAACAAAGTAAAACAATCCTAGCTTTGTGTACGAGAAAGTTAAGCAGCACTTAAAAAATATGAAACTTTTTAGACGAGTAAACGTACTAATTTATATACGGTAAATACTTAGCAATATCTATATACTTTTGCTATGATACATATAAAGCTTTGTGTGATAAGGCTTTATTTAAACAGAGCAGTTCGTTTAGGGAAGTGGGAAAATGAATGTTAATTTACACACGCTGAATGGGCAGATACTTCCTGTATCAATGGAAAACTGGTATACAACAATGCAGCAGCCGCTGAAAAGCAGGCCCCTTTATAAAGAAGAAAATGGAGTCATCACTTTCGGACAAGTGCTTGTGAAGATTTTTGGTATTCCGGCGGATGAAGATGAATATTACAACCAGCTGTATGACTGGGTAAATCAAGATGACAGCAGGCTGATGCTTATCAGCAACGTTCATTTGAACCGTGTTCTCGACAACCAGCACTTCCAGGCGATCCAAAGAGTTTTGAATTTGCTTCAAGAACAAAACCTTTCTGTCAATCGTTTCGTGGCTTTTTTAGATGGCGAAAATTTGCTATTAAAATCATCCATTCCATCCATTCACCGAAAATTAAGGGAAGGGATGATAAAGGTCGTCGAGCGATTTGCAGAAACTGAGCCGAATGGCCTAAAGAGCAGCGACCTGCGAAGAGTGCTTGTCGATGTCATTAAATGGTCAATCAATCATCTTGCTCCAAACCTTGAAGCTTGCAGTGGTGAAGACAGACTTCCGCAATTCTTATGGTACGGGACAGGCAGCAAAAGCCAGGCTTATTTTTTGACATACTTGTCTACACTAGGCTGTGACCTAGTCATTGTTAGTCCGAATGGTGCAGATATTTTCACGCAAATTCCCGGCGAAGGTCAGCCAGCTTTTACACATATATATCCGCAAACAAAAGAGGCAGAGGAGTTTCCGACCGAAAAAAGGCGAAGAACGGCAACGGTTGCCTACAGAGCTTCTAAAGAAATTGAGAGCATTCTTAATCATGAAGGTTCTGGTCTTTATAAACCATGGCAATTAAGGGATTATACTCCATCGTCTGTAACATTAAAAACGACTTATGATGAGCTTTTTTTGCTAGAGAAGGAGAAAGCAATGATCCGCCCGAACTTCGAAGTCAGTAATGGAGTAGTGAAAATTCCATCTATTTTTGCTAAAGTATTTGGTGTAAGCAGCAACAGAAAGGAATATTGGGATAGGATGCATAGTCTCGTTAATGTCGAGCACGCTCTATTAATCAAGAATTTTCCTTTTACAAGAGCTGTTGTCAGCGATTACCGCTTTCACTACCAAAATGCTCTCGACAGGGAAGGGAAGTTGGATATAAACAAGATGATGGCATCCAACTACTGGAGCTACAGCCGCTTGCCGATAGGTCTGCAAAAGGGTATTGCCTCAAGCATTCGCATAATATGCGATAAGCCGCGCTTAAAGCGGCTGCCGAATGAATCAGAAGAGGATGTGTCAATATTTCTGTTTACACAAGGGTTAATCATACCTGCAGATATCCTGAAGCTGCTTCAGAAGTTTGACTATTCTCAGGAGGTGCCGAGTGTCATCCTTTTCAAGACAGAGCTGAACGGACTTTTCACAAGGGAAGATGCCGCAATTCTGCTCTTACTGAATTCATTTGGTGTGGATGTAATCATTTATAATCCGCCGGGCCATACAGACATCGAAACATTCATTCAAGAAGGTTCTTATGATGCTCACTGGCTTGAGGATGTTGTTTTTGATATGGAATATAAGGAAGAGTCATTCTTTAAGAAAATGATTCTAAACGGCTTCAAAAAAAATAGAAGGGGAGATTAGCAGTGAATATGCAATCATCTAATTCTTCAAGTAATGATCATCAAGTTATAGATGTATTAACGGAAAACAAAGTTTCCGAAATCAAGCTTTCCTTAAGAAACGAACCTGAAGTGCAGCAATTGGCTAGGTCGATTGACGAAAGAGACCAAATTCAAATATTGGAGTTCGGTAAAGAGCCTGCTGTTCAAATTTCTAAATTCTCTGATCAAATTTTAGGAAATATGAGAACGACTAAAGTGGAAGATTCAGGAGAACTTTTGAAGCAGCTCGGGAGAATTATGGATAAGTTTGATAAAAAGGATTTTGAACAATCTTCAAAAGGACTATTCGGTAAGCTGTTTAAGAAAAGCGAAAAAATAATGGAGAAACTTTTCGGCAAATACCAGTCCATGGGGCAGGAAATAGATAAAGTATATGTTGAAATTTCTAAATATCAATCTGAGATGGTTGATTCAACGAATATGCTCGATAATATGTATGAGCAAAACTATCAATATTACCTGACACTCGAGAAGTATGCTGTTGCTGGTGCTATGAAATCGGAACAGCTGAAAGAAGAAGTTCTTCCCCCGCTTGAAGCAAAAGCCATTCAAGGCGATCAGCTTGCTTCCATGCAACTGGATACATTGCGCAATGCAATTGAGCTTATTGACCAACGCGTCTATGATTTAGAAATGGCTAAAATGGTAGCCCTGCAGACAGCACCGCAGATCAGATTGCTGCAACGGGGTAATACGAAGCTGATCGGAAAAATCAATTCCGCCTTTGTCACAACAATTCCGATCTTCAAAAACGGCCTAATTCAGGCTGTTGCTGCGAAAAGACAGAAGCTTGTAGCAGACAGCATGAGCGAACTTGACCGTCGAACGAATGAAATGCTTGTCCGCAATGCGCAGAACATATCTCAACAAAGTGTTGATATCGCAAGACTGGCAGGTGCTCCAAGCATTAAAATTGAGACAATTGAGGAATCATGGAATATCATCATGAAGGGTATGCAAGAGACTAAGTCGATTGAGGAAGAGAATAAGAGACTTCGTGAAGAAGGTACAAAAAAACTCGAGCAGCTTCAGAACAATTTCAAGCAAATGAAATTAAAAGGGTAACCTTAAGGGCAGCTTGGCTGCCCTAGTATAAAAAATAATATAATACATAGGGGTGGAGTATATGGCAATCAATCTTCAAAAAGGGCAAAGAGTCGATTTAACAAAAGGTAATCCAGGTTTATCGAAAATTATGGTAGGACTTGGCTGGGATCCTGTACAGCAAAAGGGAGGCGGCTTGTTAGGCTCCTTGTTCGGAGGCGGCGGCTCAGGTGGAAATGTCGACTGTGATGCATCTGTGCTTATGCTCGATGAGAACGGTAAAGTAAAAGGAAACAGTGATGTTATTTATTTTGGCAACTTGAAGAGCAGGGACGGAAGCATCCAGCATTCAGGCGACAATTTGACTGGAGACGGTGCAGGCGATGATGAGCAGGTTTTCGTAGAGTTAGCACAAGTGCCTGCATCTGTTCATAAGCTTGTATTTGTCGTTAATATTTATGATGCAATTAAAAGAAAACAGCACTTCGGAATGATTCAAAATGCTTTCATCCGTATTGTTAATCCGAGCTCTAACGAGACACTGCTTCACTATAACCTGACAGATAATTATAATGGCATGACAAGTCTGATCGTAGGTGAACTTTACAGACACGGCCAAGAATGGAAGTTTGGTGCAATCGGTTCTGGTACATCTGCCGGCAGCCTTGGCGAAGTTGTAAAATCTTATTCTTAATATTCAATAGCTTAAAATGCATAAAAAGGAGGAGAAAAGGATGACCATCAATCTATCAAAAGGACAAAGAATTGATCTGACAAAAACAAACCCGGGCTTGACAAGAGCTGTAATTGGATTGGGCTGGGATACGAACCGCTACGATGGCGGAATTGATTTTGACTTGGATGCATCAGCTTTCTTGGCAGATGAAAACAGCAAGGTAGTCAATGATGTGGATTTCATTTTCTATAATAACCTTGTTCATCCGAGCGGCGGTGTGGAGCATACAGGGGACAACCGTACAGGCGCAGGAGACGGGGATGATGAGCAGATTGTCATCGACTTTTCTAAAATACCTGCACATATAAGTAAAGTAGGCATTGCAGTAACAATTCATGATGCTGATTCAAGAAATCAAAATTTCGGCCAAGTTTCTAACGCGTTTGTTCGCGTGGTTAATGAAGAAACGAATGTGGAAATACTTCGTTTTGACTTGGGAGAAGATTTCTCTGTAGAGACAGCAGTCGTTATTTGTGAACTGTACAAACATAATGGCGACTGGAAGTTCAATGCAATCGGAAGCGGCTTTTCTGGTGGACTTGCTGCGTTATGCCGTAACTATGGATTGGAAGTATAATTTAGAATTTCCGGTAAGTGAATAACAACAAATAGCCTTTCAGAATAGAACCCTTCATAGTTCTTTTTGAAGGGCTTTTTTTGAAGGTATTGCCAATATTTTTAATAACTCATATCCTCTCTTAATTTATGCTATAATCTAGTAGATTATAAAATTAGGAATTCTGCTAAAACATCACACATAAATTTACAAACACCGCAAGAAAGATGGGGAAAATTAGGATGAAGCATATAAAAAGATTTGTGCCTTTTTTTATGATTGGCATAGTTTCTTTACTTATGGGGAATTCTCAGCAGGATATAGACGGAATACTTCTTAAGGATTTTCCAATCCAATCAATTATTAAGGGAGAGCTGACTCAAACTGAACAGGCGAACCTTCAAAATATTATTTTGCTGCCAAGAGGATCATTTGATCAAAAAGAAGCGGCGACAATCATTAATCGAATTAACAGACTGCCGCAATCTTTGTTGCAGAAAGTCCAGCAAAAAAACATAAAAATTAAGCTGTTTACAGGGAAGTTGACGGATAATCCAACAGCAAAACAGTTTGCTGGAATTATTCCGAGAGGCTATCGTACTGAAAAGACATGGGATGACGTACCCGGAATCGGCGGCGGACAAACGGTGCTTGTTAAGATCGGAGCGAGCAGCAAGGGAAGCGGTCACGGATCCGTCAATTTGGAGTTTCATGAACTTGCTCATTCGATTGACTATAAGGTTTTGAATTATTATAGTAAAACTAAACCATTTATTGCAGCATGGAATAAGGAGAAAGGTACCCTTTTTCCATACAGCCAATATTTTTTGAACTATCCAGAGGAATACTTTGCTGAAACCTTTGCCATGTATTATTTAGGCGGTTCTGCAAAGGAAACATTAAAGGAACTGGCACCTTTAACATATAAACAAATTGCCGGTATTAAATAAGTAAATCTTAGCAGGAAAAGGATGTTGAATAAATGAAGCAATATTTAGACCTATGCAAGCATGTCTTGACGGCGGGAACGAAGAAAGAGGATCGTACGGGAACTGGTACTGTCAGTACGTTTGGATATCAAATGCGATTCGATCTGGCAGAAGGATTTCCGCTGATTACGACGAAAAAGCTCCACTTGCGTTCGATTATTCATGAGCTGTTATGGTTCTTAAATGGAGATACTAATATTAAATATTTACAGGACAACAATGTACGAATATGGAATGAATGGGCTGATGAGGACGGAAATCTCGGGCCTGTTTACGGACATCAATGGAGATCATGGCCAGCAAGAGACGGCAGCACGATTGATCAGATAGCTGAATTGATACACACAATAAAAAATAACCCTGATTCCCGTAGAATGATTGTGAGTGCGTGGAATGTCGGGGACATACCTGACATGGCATTGCCTCCATGTCATTGTCTGTTCCAATTTTATGTAGCGGACGGCAAACTTTCATGCCAGCTGTATCAGCGTTCAGCTGATGTCTTTTTAGGGGTGCCTTTCAATATCGCTTCATATGCCTTGCTGACATATATGATTGCCCAAGTATGTGACCTGGAGGTTGGTGAGTTTATTCATACTTTCGGCGATGTGCATATATATAATAATCATATTGAGCAGGTTGAGCTTCAGCTAACGAGAGAACCAAAGCCGTTGCCGCAGCTTGTGCTGAATAAAGATGTAAAAGACATATTCTCCTTTAAATATGAAGACTTTGAAATTGTAAACTATGAAGCACATCCTCATATTAAAGGAGTGGTAAGTGTATGATTTCAATGATTGTAGCGATGGATGACAAGCAGGCAATCGGGTATAACAACCAATTGCCTTGGCATCTGCCTGAAGACTTAAAGTATTTCAAGAAGGTCACTACAGGCCACCCTATTGTTATGGGCAGAAAAACAAGGGATTCAATCGGCCGGAATTTGCCGAACAGGGAAAATGTTATTTTGACTAGAGACAAGCATTATGCTTGCGAAGGCTGTACAGTTCTCCATTCGTTCGATGATTTCAGTAACTGGCAAGCATTGAAGGAAGAGGAAATTTTTATAATCGGCGGATCGGAAATTTTTAAAGAAACACTCCACATCACGGACAGGCTGTACATAACTGAAATCAGCGGTGAATTTGAGGCAGACACCTATTTTCCTAAAATTGACTGGAACGAGTGGCATATCATCAGTGAAGAAAAAGGCATCAGAAATGAACAGAATGACTATGATTACCGCTTCCTTGTATATGAACGGAACTAATAGCAAAAAACCAAATCAGGCTGCTGATTTGGTTTTTTTATACATAAAATAATATACAAAAATACATGAACGAGCTTCCAGCTAATACGAAAACATGCCAGATTGCATGGAAGTATGGAGTTTTTTGCAGCACATAAAATATGCTTCCGAGTGTATAAAGGACGCCGCCGATAATAAGCAGTACCGCACCTTGTGTCCCAATCGCTTGGAATATAGGAACAATCGCTGAAATAATCAGCCAGCCCATAATTACGTAGAGGATCGTTGATGCGACAATAAACTTTTTCACGAAATAACATTTAAAGACAATTCCTGCAATAGCAAGTCCCCACACTATTCCGAATAATGTCCAGCCAAGGGGTCCTCTTATAGCGACCAGCAAAAAGGGTGTGTAAGTCCCTGCGATTAGTAAATAGATTGCAGAATGGTCAAGAATTTCAAAGAAATCCTTCAGCTTTTCGTATGTTGTGCTGTGAAGAAGAGTCGAGCATAAATATAGGAGAAGCATTGTTGTACCGAAAATCGAAAAACTGACGATTCTCCACGGATTTTCAGTTTCAGCTGCATATAGGATTAAAAAAACAAGCGCTGGAATGCTTAAAAGAAAGCCGATTCCATGTGTAATACTGTTAGCTATTTCTTCTTTTACAGAGAACTTCATTCGATCACTCCTCATGTATATTTTACTTGATATAAGGAATAAAGACAAATAAAGCAATAAAATGGAAACTATAGATGAACTTAAAACGTACATTTAGGGAAAGGGGGGAGAAAGCTTTGCTGTATTTTTATTTTCTGTTTTTGCTAATCATTTTCGGAACTGCCAGCCGTTATTTTATGTACGGACAGTTTGATGTTACTTCGATTTTGATAGCATTACTTCTGCCGGTTTCTGCTGTGGTTATGTACACTATTGCAAGAATACTTTCGAAAAAAGAACAAGCTTATCTGCCAGATCAGGACGAAAACTGGTCCATTTATGTGCTGCAAAAAGTACTTCACACACCAAAACCGCTTTTTAAAGGAAGAGAAAAAAAGGGAGTATATCAGCGCTATTATGTAAAACGCTGGCATAAATTAATTAACAGCTGTATAGAAGGGAAAACGCCATGGTATCTCTCCTTTAGACTGAGAATTGGTGATAATGTTTATAATGTAGAGTGGGAGCGGGATAGATTTCTGTCAAATAATGAAAACTGGGTTCTTTACAAAAATGGCGAAATATTTGGAAAAGCAGCAACTGTCTTTACCATGAAGCATGCTGTTCATTTGAAAGAATACATAAAAGGGAAGTTTGGAGAGGAAGAGTTCACAATCACTTCTCAAACGATAAAGGGGGAGGCTAAGTTACAGTGGAACGGCAGAATGGCCGGCAGCATTAAGAGGAACAATCTGATCAGCGGTGTTCATACAATTACAACTAATGATGATAAAGAAACAGTAATATTGGCATTAATGCTTTTTAAAATGTATTATAAACCTTAAAATATTGGAATCTTCAGTTACTAATAACTAATTTGTAGTGAAAAAACAAAAAATTTAGAATTATTATGATGGAATTCCCCTTATGACATGTTATAATGTACAAATTAATAGGGGAAGAAATGAGGGTGTGGTTATGGAACAAAATGTAATGAAAAAAACGGTGCAGCTGGAGGATATTCTGATTGCATACCAGCGAATTAAAGACATAGTGGCCCATACTCCTTTACAAAAAAATCATAGATTGTCAGAAAAATATGATTGTAATATCTATCTCAAAAGAGAAGACTTACAGCATGTTCGCTCCTTTAAATTAAGGGGAGCCTTTTATTCTATGGTAATGCAGGAAAAAGAAAAGATGAAAAATGGGGTAGTTTGTGCAAGCGCTGGTAACCATGCCCAAGGAGTGGCATACGCCTGCAGATATTTAGGTGTGAATGGGAAAATTTTTATGCCTGCAACAACACCAAAACAAAAAGTAACACAGGTGAAAATGTTCGGGAAAAGTAATGTGGAGGTCGTTCTTGTAGGTGATACGTTCGACGACTCGTATGAAGAAGCAGTTGCATGTGCAACTCAAGAAGAAAGAGCGTTCATCCATCCGTTTAATGATGAGCATGTAATTGCAGGTCAAGGAACTGTCGGCATTGAAATTATGAATGACATCGATGAGCCAGTGGATTATGTGTTTGCGAGCATTGGCGGAGGCGGACTAATGGCAGGCTTAAGCACTTATATTAAGGGTGTTTCTCCTGGGACTAAGATGATTGGTGTAGAACCAGCTGGTGCACCCTCCATGAAAGAGTCCGTTCTGCAGCGCAAAGTTGTTACATTAGATAAAATTAATAAGTTTGTGGATGGTGCAGCAGTCAAGCGTGTTGGGGAGAAAAGCTTTGATGTGTGTAAACAGCTGCTGGAGGATATTCTGCTCGTACCGGAAGGGAAGGTCTGCACATCGATTCTGTCTCTTTATAATGAGCACGCTATCGTAGCAGAACCAGCCGGAGCTCTTCCTGTTGCAGCATTGGACTTATATAAGGACAAGATTAAGGGCAAGAATGTCGTAGTTGTCATAAGCGGCGGAAATAATGATATCGACAGAATGCAGGACATTAAGGAAAGATCATTATTATATGAAGGTCTGTTATACCATTTCATCGTCAACTTCCCGCAGAGAGCGGGAGCACTAAGGGAGTTCCTAGATGAAGTTCTTGGTCCAGATGATGATATAACTAGATTTGAATATATCAAAAAGAATAACAAAGAAAATGGTCCAGCATTAGTCGGCTTGGAGTTGAAGCATAGAGAAGACTATAAAGGTCTGATAGAGAGAATGGACATGAAAGGCTTTCCTTATACTGAGTTGAACAAGGATTCCAATCTATTTAACTTGCTTGTTTAAGTAAAATTACCCCTAATTGAATTACTGATTTAATTGGGGGTTTTTTGTGTGCTAGATTGACAGTTTAGGATTCTGCTTGCCATATATAGGACTAATGATGTATACTTTTAGTTTAAGAAAACGCTTTATAGCAGGCGTAGATTTTACTAAGGGAAGTGTAATATGAAAAAAATTAAAATTGTTACAGACTCGACGGTAGATTTGGCAGAAGAATTGATTGAAAAATATGAAATTGAAGTTGTCCCGTTATCCATTTCGATTAACGGAGAAACTTTTTTAGATAGAGTAGATATAGAACCGGCAGAATTTATTCAGAAAATGAAGGAATCCGAGAATCTCCCGAAAACATCCCAGCCTCCTGCAGGGGTTTTCCTGGAAACTTATAACAAGTTTGCAGACCAAGGTTATGCGATTATTTCCATTCATATGACTGGGGGGATGAGCGGAACAGTCGACTCGGCCAGAAGTGCTGCAACATTAACCGATGCAGATGTAACCGTGTTTGATTCTGAGTATATTTCCAAAGCCCTATCCTTCCAAGTGATAGAGGCTGCCATGATGGCCCAAAATGGAGCTAGTAAAGAGGAAATTATAGCAAAAATTCAACATGTTAAAAAACATACAAAATTATTTGTTGTTGTTGATACCCTTGAGAACTTAATAAAAGGGGGAAGAATCGGAAAGGGAAAAGCCTTTATTGGCTCGCTTTTAAACATTAAGCCGATAGCCTCATTGGAAGAAGGCGTGTACACTCCAGTAACAAAGGTACGAAGTAGAGCACAAGCAGTGAAGTTCTTGGCGAACACGTTCGCAGAGGATTGCTTTGGAAAAACGATCAAAAGGGTAGGGATAACTCATGCCGACAGCCTTGATTATGCCAAAATGCTTAAAGAAGCAATCGAAAAAGTTTCCGGTTTTAATAAAATTGAAATAGATTACACAACGCCTGTTATCAGCACACACACAGGGCAAGGCGCATTAGGCTTCAGCTATTATGTAGAATAGGCCTTAAATTAAAGAGGCTGGGACATATAGGTATTTCAGTCTATGATAAAACTGAACTATTACGCGAATTTCTATTGGAATTTTTCGCAAAATAGTTCGGTTTTTTTATTTGCTGTTTTCAGTTTGAAGCCACTCTTACTTGGAATGAACTCTATTTTTATAGTTAGGTAAAGTTAGAAATTTTTTAATTTTCTTCATTGTAAGGATATATATAGCTTTGTCCTAGCATTTTTTGTATGCTGCTTCGTCATATGAAATAGCCTGAGAACATATAGTGAAGAGGGGGAATTTTTTTTAGGGGGAGAAATTTATGGCATATTTTGGTTCGAAAGGCTGGTATGTAGCTCGATTGAAAGAGTTAGGATTGAACCGCCATCCACAAGAACAACGAAAACTGGAGTTATATAAAGCATATATACTGAGAAATTTATATGAGGAACAGCTCGAAAAACAAAAAGGGGACAATTAAAAGTCCTCCACTTCTTTCATAAAAAAAGTTTGCAGAATAAGAGGAATTTCGTGTAATTCTGTCGAATTCTTTTGTTGTATTTCTAGAAAAAGGAATAAAAAGGATTTGGTGGGTAACATGATAAAAAAAGTGAAACAAATTCCTCTTTTAAATAAAATTCAATTATTCTCATTTTGTATGCCCTTTTTCCTTTTAATTGCTGCATTAATTACCATCTTTCTAATTATGTCCCATGAATGGAAGAAAGATATTACCGACCGAACTAACAGCTTGTTAAGTATTGCAGCACATCAGTTAACAGAGGGAGGAATTTTAAGCAGCGGCTCAATTAGCGATGATGAAAAGAAACAGCTTTTATCTATGCTTAATGTTCACCAGGAAAAAGTGCTCAATACATATATTTGTATATATGACGAATCTTCCTCTTGTCTGGAATGGTCAGTTGTTCAACAAGATGGTACGATTAAAGTTTTAGAGGATCAACAAAATACTCCAATAGATCAGGACTACAGCGGCTTCCATAAGGAGAATGGCAGTTATATTTATACTACTTTCATACCTATAACGGATGAAAAAATGAATTCTGTTGGTACACTTGGGCTGGATATTTCTGCAGATAGTGTTTTTATCAGCATTCACAAGCTGTTGTTTTCCTTGGCAGTTCTATTCTTGTTATTGGCGGTACTTCTGTTTATATCTATGAAAAAAACAATCAGCAAGCTTCTTCTTCCTTTAAAAGAGGTGATTTGGGGACTCAAGGAAATCAGCAGCGGCAATTTGGCAGTGGAGTTAAACAGTCATAATGCAACTGATATAAAGGTAATCAGCGACAGCTTTAACGAAATGGTTAGAAAGCTGGCAATGCTATTTACAAGGCTTTCCAAAACTTCGAAAGAATTAGGAACATTATCGCGGGATATTGAACTGAACTCTGTGGAAGAAGCTTTGAATGAGATGGATAATATTATGAACTACACGAAAATTCATCGAGAGCTCCAGCGTGCCGAAAAAATGAATGCGATTGGGCAATTAGCTGCCTCAGTCGCTCATGAAATTAGAAACCCGATGACGGTTGTTAAAGGATTCTTGCAGATTTTTCTGGCTAAAGAGCATATAAGCGAAGAGGAAAGAATGTACATTAAGCTTATGATAGAAGAAATGAACAGGGCAGAGACAATCATCAATGACTACCTTTCCCTTGCAAAGCCAGGAATTGAACAAACGGAAAAAATCGATGGAGAAGACTTAATCATGAAAGTGATTGATCTGATGCATTCCTATGCTTTGATGTCGAAAAGCATCACATTCGAACGTGATATCCAGCAGGTTTTTATACGCGCCAACAGCAGTGAGTTGAAGCAAGTACTGATTAATATTCTCAAAAATGGAATTGAATCCATGCTTCATGGCGGTATTTTAAGTGTATACCTTTATAAAAAAGACGAATATGGGGTTTTTGAGATCAAGGATACAGGTATTGGGATGACACAGGAGGAATTAAGCAGACTTGGCACTGCTTTTTATTCCTTGAAAGAAAAAGGTACTGGCATGGGTTTAATGGTCAGCTATCAAATGATTGAACAGATGAAAGGCAAAATTGAAGTCGAAAGCGAAATAGGGAAGGGTACGACTTTTAAGGTTTATATCCCCCTATATAGTTAAGTTCTTGGCAAGCAAATATGCATACCACCATACATACTAATGTTTTTGCATTTTATCTAATCATTAAGTTCCTTACAATTACGCTGTTAAAAGGCCTAATGAATAGGTCTTTTTTCTATAAGACAAATCAGATTGGAAAAATGTATTTGCATAGTTTTCCCCTTTCAGTAGAAGGATAAAAATGTAAAAAAAATTCTTCTGTCAATATGTTATAATGATTAAAAATGCAATAAAGGTAGGTGTTAGCAAATGAGACCATTTACCTTACTGATTTCAATTATATCGCTGTTATTGCTTACTTCTTGTAGCAGCAACACTTCCTTTCACTTAAATGACGCGAAAGAAACGGTTGTTGCCATGAAACAGGGAGTCCCAGAAAGCTTTGTTTCGGAAGACTTGAATGTTGTCGCAGCAGGTGACTCATTAACACAGGGTGTGGGCGACAGTACTGGCAAAGGCGGCTATGTCCCCTACTTGCAGAAATTATTCGAGCAGGAAGAGGGAGTAGGAAACGTTACTATCAGCAACTTTGGTGTGAAAGGCAATCGAACAGACCAGCTGCTTAAAAAAATTAGATCTGCTGAAGTGAAGAATTCAATCAAAGATGCAGATATGGTTGTTTTGACAATTGGTGGAAATGATATTATGAAAGTTGTTCGTGATCATATATCGAATTTGCAGCTCGATAATTTTACAGGACAGATGAAAACTTTTGAGACGAATCTTTATAATGTCCTGAAGGAGATTCGTAACGATAATCAAGAAGCTGTGATTGTCCTAGTAGGCGTTTATAATCCTTTCACAAAATGGTTTTCCGAAGTTGATGAAATGAATGATATCGTGTCAGAGTGGAATAAGGCGGGAGAAAATATCCTTACTCTCTACAACAACACATATTTTGTGCCGATTGAACAGATATTTGCTGATGCGGGCGATGATCTGCTGTATACAGATTATTTTCATCCAAACGATACAGGCTATAAATTAATTGCTGATGAAATATACAAAAAAGTGAAAGAAGAGGCGATTGGGGAAATATTAGCAACAAAGCGCTTGAATAGAGAAAACAGAGGAGAATGAGTTTGTTTAAGAAAAAATGGAGAGCAGCTTTTTTATTACTTGCAAGCATTAATATAATCATCCTGTTAATCCTTGTCATTCTAGCTTTACTACCTGCTGACAAATCGGCAGACAGCGTTGGTTCGGCAAATGAGGATGTTATACCGTTTCAAGTGACAACAAATAAGGAAGATTTAACATTGCTGATCAACCGCTATCTAGAGAAAGAAGGGCTTAATGGGCCTGTTCACTATGAAGTTAACCTTAATGATGAAGTGGAGCTTTTCGGTTACCTTCCTATTTTTAGCAGTGATATTGAAATGAAGCTTACTTTTGAGCCAATTCCATTGGAAAATGGGGACCTCACATTAAAGCAAAAATCAATCAGTATCGGGCAACTGTCACTTCCAGTTTCATATGTAATGAAATTTATTGAAAATCAGTATAAGCTCCCGTCATGGGTGAATATAAATCCAGATGATGAGACCATTGATGTACATCTTACTAATATGAAGATTGGTGACGGTATGGCAGCCGAAGTCGAGGAGTTTGATTTGAAAAATGACCAGATCCGCTTTAACTTGCTCCTTCCAATAGAATAGTATATAAAAAAGGCAGAAATGGAATTCTGCCTTTTTTATATGGATACAAGCAAGATTTCGGCCGGAGTTTCCTCTGTAGAGCCTTCAACAATCAAAGCTGAGTATGCCTTGTTTTCCTTTAAAGTTAGCGGCGGGAAGCTGGCGATTTGAGAATTTGTTTCTGCATCTCTTGCTTCCAAATAAACTGTCATTGGATAGAGTCCTAAGTATGAGGTGGCTGCCTTCAAATGTAAACCAGGAAAAACAACATCTCCTTTTTGAACTGCGATATTTAATGCAGGCAGTTTTGGATGAAGATGAATGAATCGCAGTTTTGTTTCAGCTGGATGCACAAAAGGGTCTTCATGGTAGGAGTAAAGCTTCAAATATTGGTGGGCAGATTCCAAAAAGGTAATTGTATGAAAGATATTGCTTTCTACAAGGATTTTCTGGCTGCATAGAGAATTAACCATTTTCCCTGTTTCATATATGTCAACTTGATAGCGTCCAACTGGCAGTGTCATCTCATTTGTAGTCGCTTTAAAGGAGACCTCTTTAAATATTTTGACACCGTTAATAAAAATATCAACAACAGGCTTTCGAACAGATGCGTGAATAAAACGAATTTTACCATACTCTGACTGCCTTTCGATATCTGATGTTATGGATAGATGTGGAAGGGCTTTTTTCAGACTTTGTAGATGTTTCTGGTAATAATAAATATGGAGTTCTGGATTTGTATATTTATAATAATCGCTTAACAGATTATACATGCCGGCTTCATGAATCGGAAAGCTGTCTTCTTGTTTATGCATGGGATTCACTCCTATTTACTCAATTTGCTTCATTTTATGCAAGTAGAATCATACAGTGCCTATCTTAAAAACAATCTTAAATACGGAAATTTTATGTACAAATCGCAATAAATGGAATATAATATAAATAATTAAAACGGAAAGGGTGATGACGATGAAAAAGTTAATCTGTGTAAATAAGGCAATTGCATACATCGTACAGCCCTATGCTTACTATATGGAGTAAGTGAATGAAATCCTGCATTTGCATGCATCGGAAACCATGGGCTGTACGCGCTTATGGTTTTTTATTATGCATAAAAATGGAGGATTAAAATGGATTTAATAAAAATCGGGTTTACTGAAGAGATAAAAAGCGCATTAGCGCAATTAAATAAAGACGGCATTATTGCTGGTCGGGTTGCTTTAGAGCATAAGAGGCTTTATCGAGTTTATACGGAATTCGGAGAACTGCTGTGCGAGGTGTCTGGAAAACTTTCCTTTGAAGCTGTCGGAAGAGAAGATTATCCTGCAGTAGGGGATTGGGTTGCTGTGATTCCACGACTAGATGAAGGAAAAGGTACAATTTCTGCAGTTCTTCCGAGAAAAAGCAAGTTTTCAAGAAAGGCTGCCGGCCAGACTACAGAAGAGCAAATAGTAGCTGCCAATGTCGATACTATTTTTCTTGTTAATTCTTTGAATGAAGATTTAAACATACGCAGGATCGAAAGATACTTGACTCTGACATGGGAAAGCGGAGCTAATCCAGTGATACTCCTTACTAAATCCGAGCTTTCAAGCCTTGTGGAAGAAAAGGTAGCAGCCGTGGAATCAGTCGCATTCGGTGTGCCGGTCATTGCGGTAAGTGTGCACGAAAACCGGGGACTAGACCAGCTGAACGACTATTTGCTTCCGCAAAAAACAATTGCCCTTTTAGGATCTTCCGGTGTCGGGAAATCAACCTTAACTAACTTTTTATTAGGCTATGAAAAACAAGAAGTGCAAACGATTAGGGAGGACGATGCTAAAGGCCGCCATACGACTACTTACAGGGAAATGGTCGTACTTCCGAATGGCTGTGTTTTGATTGATACGCCAGGCATGAGAGAGCTGCAACTTTGGAACAGCAGTGCTGGAATTCTTGAAAGTTTCACTGATGTTGAGGTATTGGCAGGAAATTGCCGCTTTAGAGACTGCAGTCATATGGGGGAAGCAGGCTGTGCTGTCAGAAAAGCAATAGAAGACGGGGAATTAGAGACGGGCAGACTTAACAGCTATTTCAAAATGAACCGGGAACTTGCATATCTTGACAGGAAGCAAAATAAAAAAGCCCAGTCGGATGAAAAGAAAAAATGGAAAAATATTCAAAAATCAATAAAAACAAAACGAAAATAAAAGGCTGGAGGTGCATGCATGCACCTCCTCTTTTACTGTAATAAAGGAATTGGGAAGCCTCCTTTTTTGCTTTCTTAGGCAATTTTGTTTAAGCTAGATAAAAGAAGTGTTGTTATACTCCCATTAGGGAATGGAAATAAACATATTTATGGAATAGAGGTGTATCGTATGGAAAAGCATTATGAAAAAGCAACATTTGCCGGCGGCTGTTTCTGGTGTATGGTGAAACCGTTTGATCAGCAGCCTGGAATCATTTCTGTCGTTTCCGGCTATACTGGCGGACATAAGGAAAACCCTTCTTATAAGGAGGTCTGTTCGGAAACAACAGGTCATTATGAGGCAGTCCAGATTACATTCGATCCCGAACTGTTTCCTTACGAAAAACTGCTAGATGTATATTGGCAGCAAATTGATCCAACAGACCCAGGCGGCCAGTTTTTCGACCGGGGACAATCCTATCAAACAGCTATTTTTTATTATAATGAAGAACAGAAAAAACTTGCAGAGCAGTCAAAAAAAGCATTAGGAGAGAGCGGCAAGTTTAACAAGCCCATTGCAACTAAGATACTTCCAGCATCTGTATTTTATGATGCGGAGGATTATCATCAAGATTACTACAAAAAAAATTCCTTGCATTATAATGCCTATCATGTAGGCTCTGGGAGAGCTGCTTTTATTAAAAACAACTGGGGGGAAAAGCATGAATAAAAAAGAATTAAAAGAAAAACTGACACCGATTCAATATGAAGTAACACAAAATAATGGAACAGAGCCGCCTTTCCACAATGAGTATTGGAATGAATTCGCCGACGGCATTTATGTAGATATTATATCTGGTAAGCCTTTGTTCAGCTCATTGGATAAATATGATGCAGGTTGCGGCTGGCCTAGTTTCACTAAACCGATCTCAGAAGAGGATCTTGTAGAAAATACCGATACAAGCCATTTTATGGTCAGAACGGAAGTTCGCACAAAGGAATCTGATTCCCATCTTGGTCACGTATTTAATGATGGGCCTGAGCCAACCGGTTTAAGATACTGCATGAACTCTGCTTCCCTGCGATTCATCAGAAAAGAGGATTTAGAATCTGAAGGGTACGGGAAATATAAAGTATTGTTTGACGAAGATTAATCTGTATGTAAAAAGGCAATCCGTTACAATGGATTGCCTTTTTTTGTGTTAGCCTGGTTACTTGTCTTGAACGATGACAGAGGAAATTTGCACTCTGTGATAACCAGATCTGTTGTGGGACGAAGCTTTACCTGCTGAGCGAAAGGTCACGGTATGTGTTCTGTCCGGCAGTCCTCCGGCAATATACACAGACCTTGGTTTTTCAAATGGCCACCATGTAGACATACTTGTTACAAACTCATCATCTATATAGACATCAACCAATCCGCCATGAGGGCTTCGTAAGACATTTGCACCAAGATATGTGCCCTTAAAGGTAAATTCAAGGGCAGCTCCCTTGCCGTCAGTGGTATAATATCCTTTTCTTTTAATATATGAGCTGTCTTTATATGTATAATCATTTTTTGTTACCATATTGATTGCTTTTGCAGCATAATCTTTCATTGGAAGATCTGTACTCTCTTCGTACTGCTGTATCCTTTTATCCAAATACTGATAAATATAATCAGCATACAGACGATAGCCTTTGTCATTTGGATGAACGAGATCTTTTGTTAAATCTTCTGTACTTTTTCCTGATTTCCTAAATGGAACTCTCATATCGAGGTTTGTTGTATGATACTCCTCAGACAGTTTTGCGATTGTGTCAGCAAAATTTTCGTTATCTAAACTGCTTTCCGTAAGTGTAATGATCTCTGCGTTTGGATATTTCCCTTTAACTTGAAGAAGAAGTTGGCTGTAAAAAGTATAAAAAATTTCCTTGGACATGTATTTCCGGTCATTTTCTCCAAAGACTATAAACACCAGGTCAATATCTTGGATGTTGGAATTCATAAATTTATACAAGCCTTCAAAAGCTGTTGCTCCACTTTGGACAATCATGTTCCTTTTTAAAGGAGAATCATATTGGTCGTATATTGTCTGTTCAAGCAAATAGAACCATTTAGTCTGATCCTTGCTCGCACCAGATCCTCTCCCAATGCTGTCCCCGATAACAAGATAAGAGACTGGTTCACTTGTTTTTATTTTGTCGTATACATTTTTGGAAGTGGAACTTGTCTTACCAGGATGATAGAGGCAATACAGCAAAAAGAAAGCTATCCCAAACACACCGGTGATTACTAGAATAAAAGTTTTGTTTTTCATAGGATAATGGTTATTTCCCCGCTTTCTGTTTGTTGCATGGTATATTATATCCTACCTTAACTGCTTTAAACATCAATGTAAGCTGAAAAGAGGATGGTAGAGATTGGAAGTCCTTGAGTAGGTGAATAATGCTTGCACCATTATTTCTTGTTATGTATAGTATACGGTATATTATTTCGGATAAGGAAGAGGAACGATGACTAAATCTTTTTATCATTTTTTAATGAAATTCCGCCATCCCCAGCCAAAGGATGACATAAGTAAATTTGCGAATAATGCTTATTTAGACCACAGCTTTCCAAAAAACAGCTATGATTATGACGAAGTCAGCAATTATTTAGAACTTAATGGTCATTATTTGGACAGTATGAGAATATTTGATGAAGCATGGGAAACCTATTTATTCCAAGAAGAAAAGGAAATGCGTTATTAGCATTTTGCAGTTTTTGCAAAATGCTTTTTTTGTTCTTTTTCAAGCATTTACGGTTTCCATTAAAGTGTATTCTAAAATAGTTTGTCAGCTACATATATTGGATTAACAAACGTTCATTCCCCGTATAAATGCTGAAATTAGAAAAAAACAAAATGAAAAAGAGATTGAGCATTGGCGATTGGTAAGGGAGATGCATATATTATCTCAGATAAGAAAAACAGCGACAAAAAAAAGGATGAAGATGAGATGTGGATTTATGGAAGGATAGATACTTATTAAATCCCCCGCTTTATTAGTTCAAGTCTTTAAGCATGACTGTGGGGGAAAGGGTACTGCTTAATGTGGACCGGATATCGCACAATCTGTTTAGAGAGGACTTTTTACTATGGGAAACCGAAAAAAACCGAAGTTTAAAATTGGCGATACTGTTGTTATCACCATTTATGGTACAGTCGGAAAAATCACAGATGTGAAGTGGCTCGATGACATGCATGTCTATGAAGTGAATAAAAGCGAAGGACTATATTTGGAATCCAGTCTGCAAATGCTGTCAGAATTCGAAGGAGAGCTGATGGATACAGAGAAAATAGACATTGAATATCGCTATTTTATAGGTGACCTTGTCAAAGTGAAAGGCTATGGCTCCAATCTTTTTAAAATCATGGGTTTTCGAACTGAAATTTGGCGCTATAAATCAGATGCATGGGAAGATGTTATTTATGAACTGTCAAGAGTAAGCGATGGAGAATGGCTCGAGGCAGGGGAAGAGGAACTCACCTTAGTGGCTGACGCCGAAAACGCTGACAGCTTTATCCAAAAGTTGGGTCTCTTATATATAATGGATAAGAAAAAGAAACCTGTCAATTTACAAAAAACAAACAGCTCTTACCGTAAGTCGGAAAAAGAGCTGTTAGAAAGTACGAATGAAAAAAAAGAAGTAATTGATGGTCTGCTTGATATATATAATGACTATCAGTTATTGTATGAAATGTTTAAAGATCAAGAGTATGAGCTTGCGATGAGACTGACAATAAGAAAACTGAAACAGTTAAGCAGCAAGGATGATAAGCAAAAGCTGTAAATAACTATTTATCACAGCATGATATAGAGAAAGTATGGGATGCAGCCGAACAGCACAAGTGAGAACAACAGGTGAAGCCCTTTGTCAAAAATTATCAAAACACTGCTGTTCTCTTCATTTACATCTTCTTTAAGAGCGGCGACTAAATGCTGGAACTTATTCAATGTATTTTTCCCCCTATAATCTCTTTTAGTATGATTAATGTTATAAGTAATAAATATGAGCATGGCCCTCTAAACATGTCTCTTTTCCTTGTAAAATAATTTAATTTATCGGATAATTTGTACAAATGCTTTGCATTTTTTGGTCATTGTCACATATATTCTTACAAAAGGGGGCGATATGCTTGAAAGAGATTGACGTAATAATAGATACGGAGGAAATTGCTGAGTTTTTCTTTCGTGAGCTATTAAAAAGGGGATACGTTCCCACAGAAGATGAAATGGAAGAATTAGCTGACATAACTTTTGAATATCTTCTTGAAAAATGCATTATTGATGAGGAATTGGATGAATAGCTTGCAATGTAAGTTTGGAAAAAAACAGTTTAAAATATAAAGATATTTTATGGTGCAGATGGCAGGAGAATATCTCTTGCCATTTTTTATATAGTTTTTTCTGTAATACTGAAACTTTTTTGTTTCCTTTCCGTAAATCAGTACAACAAAACCATTTAGTAATAGCGGGAGGAAATATTATCATGTCTATATTTAAAAAAGCGCTGGCAAGTGTTGGTGTAGGAGCAGCTAAAATTGATGCGGTGCTGCAAAAAACCGATTATGTGCCAGGTGAACTACTAGAGGGAGAAATAAATATCACAGGAGGCAATGTTACTCAAAAAATTGACGCTATTTATGTCAGATTGTATACGCAATACGAAATTGAAAGAGACGATAAAAAGGAAACCCAGACGGCGTTGATTGGAGAATTCCCTGCAGCGGGCGCCTTTGCAATTGATGCAAAAGAAAAAAAGGTAATCCCATTCTCGAGTGTGCTTCCATATGATATTCCGTTTACGATAGGCAGAACAAAAGTGTGGATATCGACAGGACTTGATATAAAACAAGCTATTGACCCAAACGATGTCGACTATATTAATATCGTTCCGTCTCCATTCACTAGAAGAGTGTTCCAAGTTTTTGAGGAGTTAGGTTTTCATATGAAAAGCGGCGGCTGTAAAGAGGCAGGAAAGGCTCATAATAGGAGACTTCCCTTTGTCCAGGAATTTGAATTTGTTCCTGTTTCCGGTCCTTTTAGAGGAAAGCTGGATGAAGTCGAATTAGTAATGTTGTCAGCTGCTGAAAATGAGCTGCATGTTATGCTTCAGATTGACAGGAAACAAAGAGGACTATCTGGATGGTTCTCTGAGGCTTTAGATCTGGATGAAAGCTATGTCTCCCTGCGCATTCAAAAGCATGACCTTGCAGATTTAAAAGTAAAACTCTCTTCCTTAATCAGCAAATATGCTGGCTAAAAAAATGCGGGTGTGGTCATTTTAGAGCACACCCGCATTTTTTTTAATTCTTTCTTTCCTTAGCAGACATTTCCTTGCCATGTGCTTCGTGTTCGGCAATAATGGCCTCTTTAGGTATATGATTATTCTTTTTAGGAGAGTTAATTCGATTTCGATGCTTTTTTCCCATAATA
This sequence comes from Bacillus sp. (in: firmicutes), assembly GCA_031179905.1. Lineage (GTDB taxonomy): Bacteria > Bacillota > Bacilli > Bacillales > Cytobacillaceae > Niallia. Next base: position 29,788 of record JAPSHL010000009.1, read on the forward strand.
TAAAAAATCTCCTTCATCTACTGATTTTTTAAGATACCTCTGCATGTAGCATGTTTTCCTAAACTTGAGGAAAAACTAAAGTTAGTATTGCCGTTTAAAGTTTTGTTATCCTGCAATTAATTGTATTTATCCTAAATCTAGAATATGATATAGTACAAATAGGATTGTTTAGGATATGGAAATGATTCCTAATATTTTTTTAATAGACATGTTTTTATTAATGGAGGTACTAAAAATGAGTGTACATATTGGAGCAAAAGAAAACGAAATCGCAGAAACGGTACTCCTTCCAGGAGATCCTTTGAGAGCAAAGTATATCGCTGAGAACTTCTTGGAAAATGCGGTATGTTATAACGAAGTAAGAAATATGTTTGGATATACTGGTACATATAAAGGAAAAAGAATTTCTGTTCAAGGAACAGGAATGGGAGTTCCTTCTATCGCTATTTATGTAAACGAATTGATGACAAGCTATAATGTTCAAAATTTAATTAGAGTCGGAACTTGCGGAGCTATCCAGCAGGATGTTAAGGTCCGTGACGTTATATTGGCTATGAGTGCTTCTACTGATTCGCAAATGAACCGTATTACTTTCGGAGGCGTTGACTATGCACCTACAGCAAATTTTGACTTGCTTAAGAAGGCATATGATGCAGGCGTTGAAAAGGGCCTTTCACTTAAGGTCGGAAATGTTTTTACGGCAGATATGTTCTATAATGACAATTCAGAGCTGGAAAAATGGGCTAAGTATCAAATATTAGCGATTGAAATGGAATCAGCAGCGCTTTATACATTAGCTGCTAAATTCAACCGCAATGCATTGTCTGTATTAACTGTAAGTGACCATATACTAACAGGAGAAGAAACGACAGCAGCAGAGAGACAGTCTACTTTCAACGAAATGATTGAAGTGGCACTCGAAGCTGCAATTAAATAATTAATAGGAAACAAAAGTGTAGTATGGGGTGGAGAATGAAAAAACTAGCGCTGCTGCTGTTGCTTGCTGTCCTTTTGACAGGGTGCAGCAAACTGGATGGCATTACAGATCATATTCCCTTCTTAAATAAGGAGAAGGATTCGGAAGAAACCGCGGGGGATGGGGAAGAAAACACAGAGCAATCAAATGAAGGCGGAAATGCAGACAGCACTCAAAAAGAAAGCTCGGAAAGTGAAGGTCCAGAAGAGCAAGTTCCTTGGACTCTGGAGTCAGCGTTTTTCAATGACATTAAAGTTGTGGACGGCCGCAACATAATCCAAAATCCAACGAATACCGTCTCACTTGTCAATAAGGAGTTTGGATTACCTGATGGATATACTCCTGAAGATATGGTTAGGCCAAATGTTCTGTTTTCCTTCGGAGATCAAGATATTGAAAAAAGTTATTTGAGAAAAGAGGCAGCATCTGCATTGGAAGAAATGTTTAACGCTGCAAAAAAAGACGGTGTCATTCTGTATGCAGTGTCAGGATATCGATCCTACGACCGTCAGTCCGTTCTGTTTAATGCAGAGGTTGATAAGGTCGGAGAAAAAAAAGCAGAGGAAGCGGTCGCATATCCAGGGAACAGCGAGCACCAGACAGGGCTAGCAATGGATATATCTTCTGAAAGTGCCGATTTCCTGCTCACTGAAGATTTTAAAGACACGAAGGAAGGTAAATGGCTCCATGATAAAGCCTACCTTTACGGATTTATCCTTCGCTATCCGAAAGGAAAAGAGGATATCACCAAATATAAATTTGAGCCGTGGCATTACCGGTATGTCGGCAAAAAATCAGCAAAGGATATCTTTGAAAACAATTGGACATTAGAAGAATATTTTGAACAAGTTAGAAAAATCTAAGATAAGATGATTGTTCAAAATTTATTCATAATTATGTCATAAATTATCCCAATTTTTTTGATACTGTTGATTATAAAAGGCATGTATCGCGGATGCCTAAAGGGCAAATGAAAGTGGTGAATTATTTGGAGAATGAAAATAACATAAAAGAGGAAAATGAAAACGAAGCGGGAGATAAAGATTCCAGTTTTATCCGCATAAAGAAGTTTCACTTTGTCATGCTTTTATTCTTTACGGTCATATTGGCTGCCGGTATTACAACTGTTGCACTGGCATTCGGCGAAGAACCGGCAGTTACGGTTGGTACAGATAGAAGCGAATTTTCAAAGCTTTATTCTGCATACGACACAATTAAAGACAAGTTTTATCAGGATGTCGAGACAGAAGACTTGGTGAATGGAGCCATTGACGGCATGTTCACAGCTTTGGATGATCCTTATTCCGATTATATGAACCAGGAGGAAGCATCAAGCTTCAATGAGAGTATCTCCTCTTCATTTGAAGGAATCGGAGCAGAAATACAGGAAAAGGATGACAGCATTATTGTTGTGTCACCAATTAAAGGGTCTCCTGCAGAAAAAGCCGGTGTTAAACCGAACGACAAAATCTTAACTGTTGATGGTAAAAGCTTACAAGGCATGAGTTCATCTGAAGCTGTTACTCTTATTAGGGGCAAAAAAGGGACAACAGTAAGCCTAGAAATAGAGAGGGCAGGAACTGAAGATACACTAAAAATTGACATTGTCAGGGACACCATTCCGATTGAGACTGTATACGGCGAACTGCGAGATGACGGTATTGGGGAAATTCAAATCACCAGCTTCTCGACAGACACCGCACAAGAGCTTGTCGATAAACTGAATGAATTTAAGGAAAAAGGCATGAAGGGGATTGTACTTGATTTAAGACAAAACCCAGGCGGATTGCTTACTCAAGTTCAAGAAATAGCCAACCTGTTTGTGCCGGAAGGAAAGCTGATTTTCCAAGTAGAGCATAAAAACGGCAAGATTGAACAAGTTGCTTCTGAGAACACGAAAACAAATGATCTTCCGTTAGTTGTTTTAATTGATGAGGGAAGTGCCAGTGCTTCAGAAATATTGGCAGCGGCCGTGAACCAGTCTGCAGATGTTCCGTTAGTCGGAGTTAAATCATTCGGTAAAGGAACGGTACAAAGTGCGATTGAATTATCAGATGGAAGCAACATTAAATTTACAACCGATAAGTGGTTGACACCAAATGGAAGCTGGATACATGAAAAAGGAATTGAACCGACCTATAAGGTCGAGCTTCCTAACTATGCGAAGCTTACGGTTATTAATCCTGATACGAAGTTGAAACGTGACTCGAATTCCAATGAAGTGAAAACAGCACAGGAAATGCTGAATGCACTCGGCTACAAAGTAGACAATGCGAACGGCTATTTTGATGAAAGCACAGAGGAAGCAACAAAGGAATTCCAAGAGAAAGAAAAACTGAAAACTGATGGTGTCATTACTGGAGATACCACGTTGAAGCTTATGGAGAAGCTAAGCGAGAAAATCCAAAAAAATGATACACAAATGAATAAAGCAATTGAAGTATTGAATGAAGAACTGAAAAAGTAATATGGAAAGGAGCGGCATTCTCTATTTGCCCTCCTTTTTCCATTGTTATGCTTTGTCTTGATAATATAAAAAATAGGGGGATAAAGATGAAAAAAACAGAAGTGTTTATATTATCCGGATTTTTGGGGAGCGGAAAAACAACCTTATTGAAGCGGCTGCTCACTCATGAAAAGGAAGAAGGCAGAAAAGTAGCAGTGCTGATGAATGAGTTAGGAGATATATCCATCGATTCAAATGAAGTAGAATCGGATGTACCGCTGAAGGAGCTGTTGGGCGGCTGCGTGTGCTGCACCATTCAAGATAAGCTGGAAGGTCAGCTTCAATCCCTCCTGCTTGAAGAAAAGCCTGATGTTATTTATTTAGAGACTACAGGTGCAGCACATCCTGTTGAAACGATGGACAGTATCCTCTCCCCAATTTTCGCTGATAAACTATTGCTTAAAGGAATTATAACCGTTATGGATGGGAAGCTTTGGCTTGAGCGGTCAAAGATGAGCCCAGCTGTTGGTCAGCTACTTTTAGAACAAGTGCGTCATAGTAGTATGATTTTAATTAACAAACAGGATCAGTTGACAGAAGCAGAGAAATCTAAAGTAACATTTGAGCTACAAAGCATTAATCCTAAAGCATTCGCCATTTTAACAAGCTATTCAAAGCTTCCTATACAAAGGCTGAAAGATATGCATATCCAATTTGCTAAAGATACAGTAAAAACAACGCTTCAGTCATTGCAGCTCAGTTCTTTTGTATATCAATTTAAACACACGATAGCATCAGATAAATTCGAGGCATTTCTTAAAGAACTTCCAGACACGATTTACCGAATCAAAGGATATGTTCAATTCCATCAAAACCATTTTCCTGATTTATTTCAGTATTCTTATGGCATGCCTTTGATGATGAGAGAAGATATGAAGATGCCGTTAAATCTAGTCTTTATCGGTGAAAATATGGATTGGAAGCAATTGAAGGAAAAGCTCGATATGCTATGATTTTTCGCTGCCAGCAATAGCCAGAATGAACTTTTAACAAAAAGGGCAAACTTTCTTTAGCTAAGGTATAAGGAGGGTCATTTTGTTCAAAAAGGGAAAGTTCATTCTTTATTTTGCTGTTGCCGCAAGTTTGCTTATGGTGTCTAGTGCGAATGCTGAAACAAAAGAGAATGCCCCAATAACATATGGCATTCAGCTGCTGGAATGGAAAGAAGCGGAAGAAATAATTCCCCGCTACAGTAAGTTTTCTGTTTATGATATGGATACAGGCAAGGTTTTTCATGCCCAGCGGAGAGCAGGGTCACAGCATGCAGATGTACAGCCTCTGACTACAGCAGATACAAAGATAATGAAGGAAATCTATGGGGGAAAATGGAGCTGGAAAAGAAGGGCGATTCTTATTCTAAAAGATGATTATGTTTTAGCTGCATCCATGCATGGGATGCCTCACGGAGCTGGAGCATTAGCGAATAAGTTTCCAGGTCATTTCTGTATTCATTTTCTAGGAAGCACTACCCATAAAACCGACAATATGGATTTGTCTCATAAATTAATGGTATATAAAGCGGCTGGCACATTAAAAATGCATCTTGACAGGCAAGATCCGAATGACACCGTGCGCTCGTTTATCGCGGGGATGAAAGAACAAGATAATACGATACTAAACCATCTAAGCACAGTGAAAATGGATTGGCGAAGTGCCTTGGAAGAAGTAGAAAATATAAAGTTGCTTAAAGTGGATGAGGTTAAAGAATTTCAATCCGAAACGATGTTGCACATAAACATAGAATGGCATCTATATATTCAAAACGAGAAAAGAAAAAGCGAAATGAAGCAGCTGACATTAGTCAGAAGCTCACCACTTGAGCCGTGGAAAGTATTAGTTGATAAGGAGTTTTTTCCGTTATAAATTAAAGCCGTATGCATATTTGCATACGGCTGTTCGTCTGCATAGAACAAAGCGTTATGTAGCATTAGCATCTTTTTTATAGCTTTTTTACGTTAACTATCGCATCTCCCCAAATTTAGCGAAAGTCTTTTCTTCATCTACCAATCCGCAAGCAGCACATTGGATGCGGGAGTCAGGACCGTTATAGCCAATATGAAATGGGGAAAGATTATCTTCCGTGTACTCTTCTACAATATTCCCAGTTTGAGGGTCTAACTTAACAGATTGGGGCACTTGGCGGATAATATTGAATCTGCTTCTATTTGTCCGGCAATTCGGACAAGCATACGGTGTGCTCATAACCATACTCCCTTCAATTTTTATTTTCTAATGTACATTATTACTATTCCATCTTTTTTTTGGATATATACGTAAAATAACAGCCCCTTTTTTTAATAGTAACAATTATTGATTTTATGTTATTTAAGACAAATTTTTGTCATAAATGATAAGAACAAACACCGTTTTAAAACTTGTCAATAGTTAAATTCATACTTTATATGACTATAATGGAAATTTATAGATTTTAGGTATATTGAAATAGAAAATAAAAAAATATGTCTCTATGCTTTGGGAGAGAAGTAATTAAAAAATTAGTAGAGTACTATGAAGACAATTAGCATAAAGCTAGATTTGTGTTCTTGAAATTTTATCCATAAATATGACAAAAATCATATGATATGATTTTTCTGTAAGCAAGCTTCGAAAACAATATTAAGAAATTCATATTTTAGGAGGATTTTATTGTGAAGAAAAAATTAATCTTTTCAACAGTAGCGGCAGCAGCTCTATTAATGTCTAATCCAGTTATGCATCAGGCTGATGCAGCTTCTAATCAAGAGAAAGAAGCGGTTAAAGTAACTTATCAATCATATAATCTTTCTGACGAACAAATTAATGCATTAGTAAAGAAATTTGCAGATAATGTGGATATAAATAAACTATTTACAACATATTATGGCAGCACAGCCAATTCAGCTAATAAAGAAACAAACAGCACAGACCTAGCAAAAACAGGAGCAACTGATAAGGGAGCCCCAGCGACTAATAAAATGAACACAGCGAACAAACAAGACACAACAGCTGCTAACACAAAGGCAAATGCTGAAAAAACAGAAGCTTCTGCAAGCGTAAGTGCATATGAAAAGGAAGTTGTTGAATTGACAAATACAGAAAGAGCCAAACAAGGCCTTCCTGCCCTGACTCTTGATACAGAATTAAGCAAGGTAGCTAGAGTTAAGTCTGAGGATATGAGCAAAAACAATTATTTTGATCATACAAGTCCGACATATGGCAGCCCATTTGATATGATGAAGCAATTTGGTGTTTCCTATAAAGCTGCTGGAGAAAACATTGCAAAAGGTCAAACTACACCAGAACAGGTTGTAAAGGCATGGATGAACAGTGAAGGTCACCGTGCAAATATTTTAAGCAGTAAATTCACTCACATTGGTGTGGGCTATGTAGCAGACGGTAATTATTGGACACAGCAATTCATCGGTAAATAAGCAAGTTTTAATAACCAGAGGATAAGTATCCTTTGGTTATTTTTATGAGAAAATTTCCGCGTTTTTGAATTTTATTATATTTCCCAGTGATGGTGTACTTTAGTGGTTTTTTTAATGAGAAATTTATATAATGGGTTTTCAAATAGTTCATTTGTGAAAAAAAGAAATAGTATCAACTAAACGGGGAATAATAAA
>JAPSHL010000123.1 GCA_031179905.1 Bacillus sp. (in: firmicutes)
TTACCCATTGTAGTGACCGAAGCAGTTGTAAGTACTGCTTGTGAACGATACTTCCCTAACCAACCTACACCTGCAGCTAATCCACCAGATACAATTCCTATGGATTTAAATAGGGCGGCCATACCAAGTGTTATAGGTGCGATCCCGGCAGCTACCAAGCCGAGAATAATAACAGTCTTTTTAGCTTCTGGACTTAAAGCTGAAAATTTATCACCCATATTAGATAGCCATTCTGTTACGTCCCTGATTGCTGGAGTCATTACATCAGAAACCTGAATACCTATTGATTCCAATGTCCCCAATAGTTCATCCATGGCGCCGGCAAAGTTGTCTTTCATGATCTTGGCAGCTTCCGCAGATGCACCACCTGAGTTTTCAAGGGATTTGGTCATCTTGTCGATTTCCTTCGGCCCAGCTGACATTAGGGAAAGCATTCCGGAAACGGCCTCAGTGCCAACCAAGCTAGCTAAAGTCGCGGCTTTTTGAGTCTCTGTTTGACCTTCCATAGAATCTGAAAGATTTTCCACGAGTTTAGAAAGTCCTACAAAGTTCCCTTCAGCATCTGTTATGGCAATCCCCATGGTTTCCATCATTTTGCTGTTAGCTTCTGATGGATTTAGGAGTGCAAGTAATGCACCACGCAAGGTTGTACCCGCTTGTTCGCCTTTCATGCCTGCATTCGTGAGAATACCTATAGAACCAGATAACTCTTCAAGACCTATTCCAAGTGCCGCTGCAGGGGGCCCGGCATACTTCAATGCATATTGCATATCTGTAATGTCTGCTGCAGAAATATTCGCTGTCTTAGCCAATATATCTGCAACTTTACTGGCTTTGCTTGCTTCCATGCTAAAGATATTAAGTGTGGAAGCCATAACCTCGGCTGTTTGAGCCATGTCAGCCCCAGAAGCTTCACTGGCCGAGATTACACCAGGGATCGCACCCATTACTTCCTTCGCTGTAAAGCCTGCCGCAGATAACTCTTTCATACCTGCTGCTACTTCCGTTGAAGATTTAGAAGTACTGGCTCCTAATTGTATAGCCTGATCTCTCAGTGCTTTCAGCTCATCACTTGTGGCACCTGAAATAGCTTGGACCTTGCTCATTTCTTTATCAAAGGTCATACCTGTTCGTACTGCAACGGTTGCTAATCCAGCAATAGGAGCAGTAACGGATAAAGCCATGGTCCTACCAAACTCGTCCATTTTATTTCCTGTGCTTGACATATTGTTTGAAAAAGTGGAGATCCCCTGGCTTGCTTTGTGCCATTTAGAATTCAAGGTATCAACTTTCTTAGATGTTTCATTCAAATTGCGACCGAGAGTATTATAATAAGCAGTTGCCCGGTTCAAGTTAGATCCAGCTTTTAAAGCTGCTTCACTTTCAGCGCCATGTGCCTTTGCTAACTCATCATACTTTTTCTTTAATGCCTGAACCTGTTGGCCCTGCAATGCATACTGCTTCCCTAATATGACTTGTTTGCTTTTTAGGGCATCAAGTGAATTCCCATATTTGCCGAACTGGGATTGGGAAGCCTTCATTTCACTTTTTACGAGATTCATTTTTTGTAAAAGGTTTTTCTGTCCTTTGTCAAAATCTGCTCCATCCAGACCGACACGAACTATCATGGAGCCAATCTCTTCAGCCATACTTCCACCTCCTAGAATACGGCATCAATAGGAACCACTTTTTGATCTTTGAACCTACTTCTTTTCCCTTTGGAATTTCCGTTTGTCTTTATCTTTGTTTCTGAATGATTTTTCAGCTCGAAGTAAAAGTGGATATCCATATCGTCCACATCTTTTAATTGCCACCCTCTTTGGTAAACAAGGTGAGCATACTCATCAAGTAAATCATTATAAATCTGTGTTATTTGTTTTTCCCTAGGCTCTCTAGGGCTTCCGCTAAAAAACTATTTTCCGCCTGTTCCATATCTTGTTTCATTTTTGAATAAGGCTTCCAACCTAAGATATCTTTTCGAATAATGTCCCACAGAATCTCATCCACTTTTCGTGCATCCAAACCATTCTCTAATTGATCAGCTGTAAATTGTTTTTCGAAAATATCTACAATAAGTTCATACTGCTCGGTCAAAGTTGCTTCCTGATCTGATTCTCCCTCTTCTAAGGTTTTAAGCAGCTTTAATGACTTACGGTAATATTTTGCTGATACAAATGATTGCGTGAATGTTTTTTCTTGTCCTTCTATCATCAAAGTGATTTCCATATCATTCATCTCCTCCTAATAAACACAAATAAAGCACTACCGAAGTAGTGCTTAACCATTAAACGATTGGTGTATCTAATTTTGTATAATCAAAGACCTCTTCAAAGAATTCTGCTCGATAAGGAGCGAATTCTGCAACAGCAGTGTCGCCAACAATTTTAAATACTTCATCAGCATCACGACGGATAAATGTACCTTCGATTTCTTGGTTTTGGAATTCTGGTGAATCAGTTTTTGTATTCCACTCATCAGAAGGAATAGAAAAACGGCCTTTTGTTAGCCAAACAACACGTTCTTTTCCATCTGACTTATTGCCAGCAAACCCTAATGCAAGATAAGGACCAACAGCGCTTTGTTTATATGCAATGACTCCTTTTTTAATTTCCTGACCAAGAATCTCAGCCAATACTTCCATTGGAATTTCATCCACAGTTAAGCTCAATGTTGTTTCGCCAATTTGGGTCATAACATCAATTGGACCATTATCTGCGTATTGAGTTGCAGATTCTTGTGCCGTTTCTACTCCAGCTGTAATGGCTGGGGCAAATGGTTTTACAGCACCGTATGTTGCTTTTCCTTCTGAAGGGTCAGTTAATAATGGTGCATACACAAGATTACGTAAACCTACAATCGCCATGTATTTATTCCTCCTTTAAATTCACTTTTGATGTATACCGCAGTGCTTTTCTCATCGCCCCAGTGTTTTCCTCATAAAAAGAAGACCCCCCTATTCGTTTGAATTGGAGTGTCTTCATTATTTGATCTATTCTGTTTTGTAATATGTCTGGGTCACCTTTAGTCCATAGGTCAACTTGAATGGTAATGTCCGAGGCTACAGCTTTGTTATCCCGATAATCTTCATCCGTATTATCCAGTTCCGCGACACGAATATAAGGGTAATCATTGGAATTCTCTTTCGGTACAAACCAACGAAAAACTTTATTCCCAACCGAATCTAATAAACCATTTTCTAAAGCTGAAATGACTGGAACCTCCATATCAATCATAGTCCCAGCCCCTTTTTAAGCTCACTTTTTAGTTTTGCTTGTACATTATCTTTTGATAATCGTACGGATCGAAGCATAAACGGATTAGGCGGCATGTAAATAGTACCGAATTCAAGGAAATGGGCTCGCCAGGCTGTTTCCTTACTCGGTCCAACTTGAACGTGAGGAATCCCTTTAATTCGCTTAACTTCACTTACGACAATGTCATCCCTAATATGAGTATGGTTAATGTCCGAAACAGATACTTCTTTATACATTGTATCTGCGAGAATCTGGCCGCCTTGCTTTATGGCAGCATTTTGAATCCTTGACCCTTTACGACCCAATTCAATGATTCTTTTCCGGATTTCTTCCATTCCATCGACTTCTAGAGAAGTTTTAACCACTAATCAACCCTCCTACATTGCAATGAGGTCAGGTTTTTCTTACGTGTTCCATATCGCACAGGACCAATTTTGTATTCTACGCCTTTGTATTTCAAAAGCATGCCTGGTGTTATTCCACCTTTAGGACGGATATTAAAAAACACTTCATTTTCTAAATGAGATACAGCAGCTTCAAATAATGCACGGCCTGTGGGCTCATAACGCTCCGCCCAGCAACTGTGAAAGGGAACCCATACCATTTCATTCAGTTTGGTTTCTGGATTCTTAATCGACTTGTTTTGGCCGATTTCAATGCGACAATCAAGCTTCGCTGGATTCATCGTCCTCACCTTTTAGGAGTTTTTCAATGTGTTCTTTAACAGTTACACGATCTTTTCCTACAACCTCCTGATTAAGTAAAGACTCCAGCTCTTCTTTTGAAGTCTCTGAGGAAATTGCCTTTATAATGTCGGATGCTTTTTTATCTAGGATTGTTTCTACGGTGGAATCAATTTCACTCCCAAGAAACCCTTTCTTTTGAAGGAATTCTGCTCGATCTTCGCTATCGGTTTCATAATGGCTACCAATTGCATACTCTTTATCTGTGTTTTTATCAATAAACGCCGATTCCACTTCATACTTCATATAAATCACCTCTTAGTATGTTTTTAATTGGAGAACAATAGATTGAAAGGCTGTATTGAATTTCTCTATTTTTTGACCAGGATCACGATTTTCATATTGAAGGGTAACATAAAGCATAACAGCCACCTTATATAAGGCACTGTTCTGCTCTGTCACCCCTGCATTGGTTAAGTATTCTTTTGCGGCTTGCATTAGCAAACTAATAAGAAAATCATCTTCATTACCATCAATCCGTAAATATTCTTTTACTTCACTCAATTCGGGCATATACAGCCCTCCTTATTAAACTGCAGGGACAACTTTAGCAATACGGAATGCAGATTTCAATTTGATTCTGTGGTCAATCCAAGCAGTAAGGACAAATAGTTCAATTCCTGTTTTAACATCTTTATCACGTTCTTTAAGCATTTCAATATCATAGTTAAAGTGTGAATAACGGAAATCACCAACGATTGGATCTGTTGCAGAATCAGAGAAAATAACTGGCTTACCTAATACCCGTTCTGGTGGAGCATCATAATAAGTTGTATTTCCATTAGCAAGGGACTCGATGATTGCAGAGTAATCCGCATATGACATTACAATTTTTGCATTTTCTCGGTAATCCTCATGTAAAGCAGCAATCGCATTCTTAATTGCCAGATACTTATTCGTCCCATTAACAACTGTGATTCCGTTTTGAGTGGAATAGAATGACATGTGCTCTTCTCCTGCTTTAGGTGTAACTGCAAAAGCAACTTTCTTTTCCTTAGCAGCAAGACCACTTTCTAAGGCCTGATCCACAGTTTCAACTAAGTTTGCATCAGAACCTTTAAGAATAGTCTCAGAGATTGGGACAAATACTTTAAACTTAAAGCGTCCAAAAACAACAGTGTCACCATCAGCTGACATTTCCTTAGCTGTAGCAGTATCAGCGATAAAATCATCATCACTAAGTGTGAATGTAATTTTTGAGACTTCCAGGTTAGTTTCATTGGTAAATGTTGAGACATCGCGCAATGGGTTTTTTACAAACGGCTCGTGAAGTAATTCATCAGAAACAGTTTTCGGAAGCAGCTTTTCTCCGCCTGTGCTATTGCGATCACCCAAAACTGCTTTGGCATCTTCAGATAAAGTACGTCCTTGCATAGTTGCACGAACCATTTCTGCTTTCGCAGCTACTTTTTTGGCTTTAGGATCTTCATTCCCTCCAAGTAGAGGTTTTTTATTTTCAAATTGAAGTTGTTGCTTTGCTTCTAACTCATCATGTTGCGCTTTCAAAATATTAAACCGTTCCTGAGTCTCTTCCTTTTTCTTTTTAAGGTTTTGCACTTCTTCAATTGGAGTAGATGGGTCTCCAGCTTTTGCAACAATGTCACCTTCAACTTTTGCTAATTGGTCCCCAACTGTTTTTAAGCTCATTTTCAATTCATATAGATTCATTTGTTAATCCCCCTAAAATTAGTTTTGTAGTTTCAATATTGGATTTTGCTTCTTCAATTAACCTCTGCCTCATCTCAGCCTGTTCTTTCTCTTTTTCTTGCTGTTTTTGCTTATTTTCAGGCGTTTTCTCAGCAATTTCGAGCAATTCTTCAGGAGTATGCTTGTACTTTGCGAAAAACTCGCTATTCACGCTTGCAGCAATGTCATTGGATGCCTCCACAACATCACAAAATCCATAATTCAAGCAATCTTGTGCAGACAGCCAAGTCTCTTTATCTAAAAAGTCAATGAGTGTTTCACGATCAATCTTGTCTCCTGTTTTGGCCAGGTATGCAGCGATGAGACTTTCTCGCATTTTATCGAGATCATCTGCAACTTTTCTGAGTTCCGATGCATTTCCATAGGCAAAAGTCCATGGGTTATGAATCATCATCATCGCATTTTCAGGCATAAAAATAGTGTCACCGCTCATTGCGATCACACTGGCAATTGATGCTGCTAAGCCATCAACATGAATATTCACTTTTGCTTTATGCCTTTTTAGAATGCTGTAAATCGCGTTACCTTGGAAAACAGAACCTCCTGGTGAATTAATATAAATGTTTAATGTATCAATATCCCCGAGTGCTTCCAAGTCATCTTTAAAGCTTTGTGCGGTTGTATCAGAATCATCCCATTTATAAGAAACTATGTCTCCATATATGGATAATTCACCTGCGTTTTCGTCTGCTAAGGCCTTAAATTCCCAAAACTTCTTCAATTTTCACCACCTCCTTTCGATGTTTGAACGGTTTTTGGATTTCTTTCAGAAACTGGCATATCAATCGGGTACAAATCTCCACTTAGATGGGCTTTATCTCCACCTTCAATAGGCGGGAGCTCCTCCCATTCACGTATTTCATTTGGAGTGTAAATAGCTGAACGTACCCCCTTAAACCAGGCCTCCATTTGAGTGGCAGTATCGGCACGAAGAAGGGCTTTTAGATTGAATTTATAGTAATACCCTTGTTTCCGTTGCTCTTTTGTAAGCATCTTTCGGTTAAATTCTTGCTCATATTGCCTGACTATCGGGAGCAATGTCTCTTTAACAAATTGAAGAGACATCTGTTCCATACTTGCGTAACTGTTGCCATCGGTTTCCCCAAGCATATGCACAGGTAGGTTGTACACGGAAGCAACTCGAGTGCGAGTAATTTTTTCTACTTCAAAAACTTTTGTGTTAATAAATTCTTGTTCAAGTTGAGTAATCGTTACACCTGGTTCTTGGAAAAGAACCCCGCCGTTATCTTTATAAAAGTCCTTAAAATTTTCAATTATCTCTGCTTTTTTCTCCTCGCTTACATTGGCAGTGTATTCTAAAATGAAAGAAGCTTTAGCTCCATCCATTTGTTCCAGACTGAATTTCCTCACTTCACCATCAAATTCAATCGTATTTTGTAATACATCGATAGGGCTGATCCCCTTAAAACCAAAACCATGAATATGTTTAAAGTGGAGAATGTCCAGATTATGAACGTAATAACTTCCTTTGTCTCCTTTTATTTCATACCAAAGTTCCATGCTTTTTTCTTCAAAAATTGGTGTAACTCTTGTTGGGTCCACAATATGAATAGATTCAACTTGAAAGTTATAACCGTATATTTTAATGGCGTAACTATTACCTGTGGTATCCCTAAGAACTTCAAGAGTTCGAATGAAATCAAAGGAAGTCATATTTAGATTAGGTGAGTTTGATAATAAATCTGATTCATCCGTTACTACCGGCAAATAATCCTTGTAAAGCTTTATCGGCAGAGTTCCCATAGCATTAGAAAGTTTAGATACAGCTGAAAAAATCGTTTCGTTTGTAGCTAAGGTTTTCCCAGATTTGCTTGACATTCCGCTCGATGTAACTATTTTTCTTGAACCATAGCCTGAACCTACATATGGATTGGCTACGGCTGCATAGTATGCCATGGTGTTATATACTTTCTTTACTTGCTGCCACAATCCCAAATTATCACCCCCTTAACAGCTCTTTTATACTCAAAACCTTAACGTTTCCGGAACCTTTAGGTTTAGCCAAGATTTCCATAGTTTTTACGTGGGCATTTAACATGGCTGCAAATCCATCAATTTTACGATAACGATTTTGTTTTTGTGGAAGCCAACTGCCGTTTTCGTTTTTCTTTAACTTCACGTTGTTGATATACCACCTCAGCAACCTGTTTTTATTAAAAATAACCTTCCCATCCATGAACATCGTTTCTAAATCACGTAGACCTGGTGTTAAGGTTAATGGCCCCTGCCTTACAACTTCTGTAATGAATCCATAACTTTCAAGATCCTTTACCAATCTGTATGCTTTAGCAGGATCATATGCAATTTTCTCAATCGTATAGATTTGAGACTTCGCAACAAACCAATCATAAATCTGTTCCAATTTGATATAATCCTCATCCACAATTGTCAATAAACCTTTATCAGCAAAATCAAGGTATGGAATTTTTTCGTTATCTGCCAGTACTTTTTTTCTCGGTATCCAAGAGTGAGACAAAACAAAAACCTCTCCTGTATCAAGAGGAAACTCAAGACATGCGCTTGTAAAATCCTCGGATTCTGAAAGGTCAAATGAACCTATACAATTACGATTTTTCAGTGTGTCAATATCAATTACCTTGTCATTGCGTTTGATAACGGAATAATCCAGGAATGATTGCTCATCTGATTTAACAAAAAGATTTAAACGTTTCGTTATGAAGTCACTTCGTTCTGCAGGAATGTGTTTTCGACTTTCCCATTCTTCAATAAGCGTTTCAAGTTTAAGAGTTGTCCCGAGATTAGGATTAGCCTTAATCCAGTTTTCCGGATTTTCAAGATCATCCTTTTCATCTAATTCTGCTAGAAAATAAAAACAACGTTCATCATCAATCACTCCATCCAAAACGTCAGCAGCTTTATCATAATAATCCACAAGTGGACCGTCTAATTGATACCCCGCTGTCGTAATATACAGAAGGAGTGGTTGTTTTCGTGCTCCTGTACTGTTCTTGATTACATTGATTAACTTGTAGTTTTTATATTCATGGATTTCATCAAACACACCAAAACTACAGTTTTTACCGTCCATCTTTTTACTGTCAGTTGCCAAAGGGATGATCTTGGACATGGTCCGCCCAAAACGAATTTCTTTATTAGTTGGGTCAAAGTGGCGATTTAGAATTGGTGAAGATTTAACCATAGCCACACACTCATCGAAAACCTCTTTTGCTTGTTCCTTTGAGTTGGCCAGCTGATAAACCCGCGCTCCATTTTCTCCATCCTTTGATGAACTATAGAGCGATAAACCAGATACAAGTGTAGATTTACCGTTTTTCCTTCCAACAAAGATAAGACCCTCCTTGAAGCGCCTTATACCTGAATCTTTATGAATCCACCCATACAACGACCCTACAATAAAGTGCTGCCAGGGCTGTAATTCTAATCGATCGTAATCACCCTGAGATGGTTTACAGAATCGCTGAATATACTCAACTGGACGATGGCCTTTTTCTTCATCGAAAATATATGGGAAAGCCTTTGTTCCTTGTCTTTTTAAATCCTTCAAGTGACGCTGACACGCTTGAAAAACCTTTTTTGATGTAATGATGATATGGGAAGTAACCCCTTTGGCATAATCTGTTGTTAATAATTTAGAATCGCTCAAAATCATCACCCTTACTGCCTTCCACATCTCCTCCGTCAATTGGTATCACATCAGAAACTTTTCTATCTGAGGCAGGGGTGAGCTTTAACTCTGCCTGAAGTTTACGTTGCTGTTCAATGATCTTTAAGATTTTATCCACCGATTTGTTATCCCGGTACATTTCCTGACTGCCATTTTTGAAGAGCTCAACAGTTCCCCGCTTTTTCACATCGGCAATCGAATCCTGTTTCATTTGTTCAAGCAGGACCATATTATCAACCAAGATTATTGTTCTTTTACTCAAGTTGTTATCGATCCGTAATTCATCAATAAGAGTTTTAAATAAGTCTTTTGCTAATTGACGTGTAATTCCTGACTTAGGTTTGTACATCCACACCCCCCCCTCATATAGAAAAATCCCATTTCGGTGCAAGCGAAGGACCATCGTCGTTCTTTTCGCCCTCTAATTAAAGGTTTCAGGGGTAGGGGGGCTATCCGAATACTTTCCCCTTAACTCCATCATCCTCGTTTCAATTTTCCTTTTAATATCATCGATTTCTCGGTTAAAATCATCGATATGATTCACAGTGCCCTTTTTATAAATCTTCTTTAATTTATTTTGATGCTGCCTAATGTAATCATCCGCAATGAATACAAAGAACTTTGTTTGACAATGAGTACAAGTGAAGAAGGATTCCTTTATCCCTTTGCCATGGTTCTTCTCTTGCAGTGTGACCACGAAGGTGAGCTTGCAGTTATCACACTGGCTATTCATTACCACATCTCCTCATTAGCTTTACTTGTCACGACTCTGATCTTCTTACTGACCTTGACTACCTTCTTGCT
>JAPSHL010000355.1 GCA_031179905.1 Bacillus sp. (in: firmicutes)
ACATATGCCGATACAGCTTCCAAGTATACAGACAAAATAAAAACATATGACAGCGATATTACAGCTTTACAAGCGTTAAGCAGCGGACGTCATGACGCGGTAATCACAGATTTTGTTACAGGGAAAAGTGCTGCAAAGGAAGGGTTTAAGATAAAAGCACAGCAGTTAATTAGTCGCAGTGAACAAGCGATTGTGCTGCCACAGGATAATCCAAAGCTACTGAAACGAGTAAACGAATCTTTAGAAGTACTCCGAGAAAATGGGACACTAACTCGGATTAGTATCAAATATTTTGGTGAGGACATTACGAAAAAACCAGAATAACTTAATACCATGGAAAGAAAGGAAGTATTACTTTGCCAAGTTTTTCGCATTTTTTTCAAATACTAACGGAAACAAAAGGTGTATTTATAAAAGCAATGCTTTTAACATTAGAGCTGACGGCTGTTTCTATTCTACTTGGAATCGTCATCGGACTTGTCTTTGCCTTATTAAAAATCTCTAAGATAAAAATATTAGAACTTATTTCAGATACATATGTCTATTTGGTCCGTGGAACACCGCTGATTGTTCAAATATTTATCCTCTACTTCGGAATTAGCGGAATTTTCCTCCTTCCTGATTTTTGGGCTGCTGCCATTGCCCTAGCATTACATAATGGAGCCTATATATCCGAAATCCTTCGAGGGGCAATCCAAGGAGTTGACAAAGGTCAGTTGGAAGCTGGACGTTCTTTGGGAATGACAAAGACACTGACTTTAAGGAGGATTATTCTTCCGCAGGCATTCCGCCGAGCGCTGCCGCCTTTAGGTAATCAATTTATCATAAGCTTAAAGGATTCTTCGTTAGCTGCATTTATCTCAATGAATGAGCTGTTCAATGTGGCGACAACACTAGGGTCCAATAATTTTGACGAAATGACCTATTTACTCATTGTAGCAGTCTACTATTTATTGCTAGTGGCACTGATGACATTTGTAGTGAACCGAATTGAATTGAAATTAGCAGCAAGCGACAGATAGGAGTGAAGAGATTGGATAAGAAGGAAATGATTAGAATAAACCAACTGAATAAATCATTTGGAGACTTACATGTCTTGAAAGATATCAATATGACAGTACTGGAAAGTGATGTTGTTTGTTTAATAGGTTCGAGCGGTTCAGGGAAAAGTACCCTCCTTCGCTGTTTGAACTTTTTAGAAAAGAAGGATAACGGCAAAATTATAATTGAAGGAAATGAGGTCAATCCACGTACAGATAACCTCAATAAGATTAGGGAAAAGGTAGGAATGGTATTTCAAAATTTCAACTTATTCCCACACAAAACTGTACTGGAAAATATTATTGAAGCACCAATCAATGTAAAGGGTGTTGACAAAAAGAAGGCTGTCCTTAAAGCAAAACAATTACTGAATAAAGTGGATTTAGAGGATAAGTCAGATGTCTACCCTAGTAAACTATCGGGAGGGCAAAAGCAACGGGTGGCTATTGCTAGAGCTCTTGCGATGGAACCAGACATTATGCTTTTTGATGAGCCGACATCTGCACTCGATCCTGAACTTGTGGGAGAGGTTTTAACAACCATGAAAGATTTGGCTGAAGAAGGAATGACAATGGTTGTTGTAACCCATGAAATGGGGTTCGCTAAAGAAGTAGCGGATAGGATTGTGTATATGCACGATGGAAGAATTATTGAAGACGGAACACCTGAGCAATTTTTTAACCATCCAAAAGAGGAGAGAACTCGGGAATTTTTAAAAGCTACAATGCTTAAATAAACGTACTTAGGTCCTGTCTATAGGTTTAGGCAGGACCTCGTTGTATGTTTGATTGTACTCTAACTTTGTCCATTATTCTTTTTAATTGCCTTTCCTTCTAAAAATAATTATAAGTAAAATAGTTTTTATAATACATTTTATAGTTCTTCAATAACTTATTAAAATGCAGCTTATATTCAAACGACATTTTGTGGTTATATGATATTTTACTGTGAGGGATGTAAGTTATTTGGTCATTTATGAGTTTACTTTGGACTTTTTCGACGCTCCGTCCTGCCACAGTTGAAATAGATAGAGGATAAGCGCAAAACCAACCATCATAGCAACAATAGCAATTGTAGGTAAAGTTGATTCCCCCGAAACAAGTCCTAGCCGTTGCCATACTGGATAAACGATGTACATAAATACCCCGTCCAGCAGTATATTAACAATTAGATATTTCCAAAATTTCCCGAACGTAAAATGGAATACCCAGATAACAATAACTAAGTATGCTCCATACACCCAAGGAACTGGGATGATTTTATCCCATCCGAACAGACTGGAACCTGTCTCTTTCCACCATCCATAATGGTGAGCCGCTTGATATGCCAAGGTATGAATAACGGTCATAAATAGAGCGACCGGCATGTATCTGCGTACAGTATACATATTCAAAAAAAACAAGGACAGCCAAGGCAATATCAAGAGTGACCAGAGAATAATCTGTTTCATGTCATTAATACCTCACATTAGTTTTATGTGTAGTGTTACTCTTGGTAGATATATTTATTCGATAAAAGTTAAAACAACGACTTGGTTAAGCAGAATACTATTCCAATTGGGAATAATATTTGGGATTGGCTTTGATTTAGAGAGCTTAATCTCATGCTTAATATCACATTTATGCTTGGTGCTTTCTACTAAATGCTGATGTATACTTAATAATGCACATATTTGATTAAAACTACGGAAGTTTGTCC
>JAPSHL010000356.1 GCA_031179905.1 Bacillus sp. (in: firmicutes)
CTTATCCAGAGAAACCGAGGGATCAGGCCCTATGACGTTTCGGCAACGGGTTTCATAAACACCGTGCCAACTCCTGCAAATGTGTGGCTACACATTTGGAAGATGAGAATGAGGATTTTAAATTAAGCCCTCTTTTTTCTTCTGGATATGGAAAAAAGAGGGCTTTTTGTTGTTCATTGATGCAAAGGAGAGTGAATAGATTGATTGAATTTAGCCAAGTGGCGAAAACATTTGTATTAGGAAAAAGGAAAGTCGAGGCTGTTAAAGACGTTTCCTTAACTATTCAAAAAGGAGAAATTTTCGGAATCATCGGTTTTAGCGGTGCGGGGAAAAGCACTTTGCTGAGACTTGTAAATCAGCTGGAAAGCCCTTCTAACGGATCAATAAAAATTCAAGGGGAAGATTTATCAAGCTTCAGTGCAAAAGAAATACGCAAACTAAGAAGACGGATCGGAATGATTTTTCAAAACTTTAACTTGTTTACCTCTAGAACAGTAGCAGGTAACATCGCTTATCCATTAAAGCTGGCAGGCATGCCAAAAGCGGAAATAAAGATAAGGGTTGATGAGCTGTTAAAGTTTGTTGGGCTGACAGATAAAGCGAATGACTATCCGGAGCAGCTGTCAGGCGGACAGAAGCAGCGGGTCGGCATTGCGAGGGCACTTGCTAATTCTCCGGAGATTTTAATCTGTGATGAAGCCACCTCTGCATTGGATCCTGATACAACTGCAGAAATATTGCGCCTCTTAAAAAAGGTAAACAAAGAGTTTGGGATAACCATCCTGCTGATTACACATGAAATGAATGTAATTCAGACTATTTGTGACAAAGTTGCTGTTATGGAAAATGGGGAAGTCATTGAAACTGGCAATGTGTTTGATACCTTTACAAATCCGCAGCACCCGACGACAAAACGGTTTATCCAATCCGTTCAACAAGATCGTCCTTCTGATTCCTTGCTTCACCAATGGAAACAGAGCGGCGGAAAAAATCTCTATCGTGTCATTTTTAAAGGAGAGCTGGCAAACACACCGTTGCTTTCGCAAGTGTCGAGAAAGAACAATGTGGATATCAATATTGTTTATGGTTCCGTTCAAGAGCTGCAAGAGAAATTTTTCGGTAATTTACTTGTATCCTTTGAAGGAGAAGCATCAGCAATTCATTCAGTCATTTCAGAATTAGAGAAGGCTGTTTCTATTGAGGAGGTGATTGTAGAATGAAGGTCGATTGGGCAACGTTTTGGCCGAGAATTGTAGATTCGACAGGCGAAACCATTCTAATGGTCATTATGACTTTGATTTTTGGTTCAATTCTGGGTATTTTTATAGGTTTACTTCTATATGTAACACGCAAGGGTAATATTCTTGAAAACAAACTTGTATTCCAGTTGTTGAATTTGCTTATCAACATAATTAGACCGATACCTTTCATCATCTTCCTAGTAGCACTCAGCCCGCTCACACGGACAATTGTAGGCACAACTATTGGTACATGGGCAGCAATTTTTCCAATGACAATTGCCGCTTCATTCGGGATAGCAAGGGTAGTTGAAAACAATCTTATCAGCATTGACCCTGGTGTAATCGAGGCAGCGAAGGCAATGGGAGCAAGTCCGCTGCAAATTATTTTTACCGTATTAATACCAGAAGCGTTAGGACCGCTAATTCTTGGACTAACTTTTGTGACCATCAGTTTAATAGATTTTTCCGCAATGGCAGGTACTGTTGGCGGCGGAGGATTAGGGTATGTTGCAATGACGTACGGTTATCAGAGATTTGATGGCAGTGTGATGCTTGTGACTGTCATTATCTTAATAGTGCTCGTCCAGATAGCGCAATGGATCGGCAATACATTATCAAGAAAAATTATGCGTAGATAACAGTAAAAGAAGAGGGGGAAAAACATGAAAAAAATAGTGAAATTATTTGTTGTATTACTTGCTGTATGGGCTCTTGCAGCATGCGGAAATGAATCAGCTTCAGGAGACTCAAAAACAGTAAAAGTGAAAATCGGTGTAACAGGTACAGATGGTGAGGTTTGGCCGCTAGTAAAAGAAAAGGCGGAAAAAGAAGGCATTGAAATAGAACTAGTCGAGTTTGCAGATTATACACTTCCAAACCAAGCGCTTGCTAACAAGGAAATCGATATTAACTCTTTCCAGCATATTGCATTCCTAAGCCAGTTCACAAAAGAAAATAATGCAGATTTAGTCCCGATTGGCGCTACTATGATTGCTCCAATGGGAATTTACTCTGAAAAAATCAAAGATGTAAGTGAACTTAAAAAAGGTGATAAGATTGCTATTCCAGATGATCCATCAAACCAGGCACGAGCATTAAAGCTCCTTGAAACGGCTGGCTTAATCAAACTTTCAGATGACTTTGGACTTTTTGGCGATCCAACTAAAATTGTTGAAAATCCAAAAGACCTTGAAATTTACCCAGTTGTGGCACAACAGACTCCACGTGTCTTACCAGATGTTGCAGCATCTGTTATTAATAACGGTGTAGCTGGCCAGGCAGGATTTGACCCAGTTAAGGATCCGATTTATTTAGAAGATGCAAATAATAAAAGCGTCCTTCCATATGTAAATGTGTTTGCAGCACGTGCAGAAGATGCTGATAATGAAACATTCCAGCGCATAGTGGAAATTTATCATGAGGAAGACGTCATAAAAGCAGTTGAAGCAGATACAAACGGCGGCTCAATTGTAGTCGATACACCGA
>JAPSHL010000124.1 GCA_031179905.1 Bacillus sp. (in: firmicutes)
CCATAAAGTTTTCCGTCAACTTTATTCCCTTCCAACAGGTCAGGATTAATAACGTCTTTAAGGGCTTTCCCTTCCTTTTCTAGTAGATCATCAATAGCCAAAAATGCACCTTTTTGGGCATTTTGTACGTATGAAGTACCATTTGTAAAGATAATATCAATTGGTTCCCCTGAATTAATCATTACTTGAGATTTTTGGTCCCAATCACCCCAGTCGATCTGCGTCAATTTCACTGTTGCATTAATTTTTTCCTTTGTATACTTGTTTACTTCTTCAAAGACTTTTTCTGTATCTTTTTGCGGTGTTCCAATCGTGTACCATTTAATTTCATATGCTTGACCGTCTTTACCGCCGTTTTCTGATGTAGAGCTGTCTTTGCTGCA
Source organism: Bacillus sp. (in: firmicutes) (assembly GCA_031179905.1). Classification (GTDB taxonomy): domain Bacteria; phylum Bacillota; class Bacilli; order Bacillales; family Cytobacillaceae; genus Niallia. Next base: position 384 of record JAPSHL010000124.1, read on the forward strand.
GGCAGACAGAAGAGTGCCAACTGTCAGCACAGATGCAAGAATAAGACCTAATTTCTTTTTCTTCATACCTTTTCTCCTCTTTCTATTAGTTATTCTTTAACGCCGCCAATCGTCAGTCCGCTAATAAAGTATTTTTGGAAAAACGGATAAGAAACTGCAATTGGCAATGTGGCGATTACTACCATAGCCATTTTGGCCGATTCTTGCGGAATTGTATCGAATAAACTCTTCTGCAAGATAGCAACATCCATATTCTTTCTCATAAATTCAAGATTTGCTTCTATTTTCATCAGCAAAGCCTGAAGCGGTACTAAATTGGGGTTGTCAATATACAGCAGTGCTGCAAACCAGTCATTCCAATATCCGAGTGTGCTAAACAAAGCTATCGTAGCAATCCCCGGTAAAGAAAGCGGAAAGATAATTTTAAAGAAAATTCTCCATTCACTGGCTCCATCCATTCTTGCGGATTCCAAAATAGATTCAGAAACAGACTTCAAAAAGAAGGTTCTCATAATGATGACGTAAAACGCATTCATCGCAAGGGGCAGAATCAAAGCCCAAATGGAATTCTTCAAGTGCAAAAATTGAGTGACAACGATATATGTCGGCACTAGTCCGCCACTGAACAGCATCGTGAAAAATGCTAGAAAGGTAAAAAATCTGCGGTATTTAAATTGCGGTCTTGAAATCGCATATGCATAAAACGTAATCATAAAGACACTGATAATGGTACCGAGTATCGTAATAAGTATTGTGACACCATAAGAGCGGAATAAGGTCTCCTTCATACTCCATAAATACTTATAAGCATCAATGCTCCATTCCTTTGGAATCAGTTCAAAACCATTCCGGACAATACTCTCTTCATTTGTAAAGGAAATGATAATGACATAGATAAAAGGAAAGATACATGTAAATGCAAGAACCCCAAGCAGTATACTAATAACTACATTTGCGGCTGGATGCAAATGTTGGGGATCTCGATACTTTTTTCTGGAGGTCCTAGTCTTACCCTCTTTAACTTGTTTGATTGGGTTTGAAACAGTAGGCGTTGGCTGCGGATGGTCTAGTTTTGGCATATAAATAGCCGCTCGGGCGACTTTTCCTCCCTTCATTTAAAAATGACATTAAAACAATGCACTTTCCTCATCTACTTTTCTCACAACATAGTTAGTAATGATAACAAGGAGAAATCCAACAGCCGATTGATATAGACCTGCTGCTGTGCTCATGCCGATATCTCCTAAATTCATAAGTCCACGATATACAAATGTATCAATAACATTTGTTACTCCATACAGAGCGCCTGAATCTCTCGGCACTTGATAGAACAAACCGAAATCGGAATTAAATATGCGCCCAATATTCATGATAGTTAAGATAATCATTAATGGCTTAAGCATTGGCAGTGTTACATGTTTAATCTGCTTCCATTTCGAAGCACCATCTATCATGGCAGCTTCATAATATGTCTTGTCAATACCGACTATGGATGCTAAATAAACGATACTGCCATACCCTACACCCTTCCAAATACTCATAAGGACGAGAATAATCGGCCAATATTTTGATTCGTTATACCAGGAAATAGAGTCAACATGGAACCAACCAAGAATAAGATTTAACAAACCGTGTTCTGTACTTAAAAATGTAAACACAAAGTAACTGCCGATAACCCATGAAATAAAATGGGGAAATAAAATAGATGTTTGGTAAACCTTTGACAGCTTCTTATTGATTAACTCATTCAGCAAAACAGCTGTCGCAACAGCCGTCACAAGTCCTAATACAATAAAGACAAGATTATATAGAATCGTATTTCTTGTTATGATCCATGCATCATTCGTACTAAACAAATATTTAAAGTTATCAAAGCCAACCCATTCACTATTTATTACACTGGCAAAAAAACCATCGGGATCAATTCGGAACTTCTTAAAGGCCAGCACTTGTCCAAACATCGGCAGATAGGAAAATAACAGCAGCCAAATTGTGCCAGGTAAAACCATCAGCAGCCAAACTCGATTTTTATAAAGATCTTTTACTACCCTTTTCATTATTCTCCTCCTTTCATTAAATGTTATGTTAGCGCTTCCATAACCCTATTTTATAGTAAATAGAGTCCTATTTATAGTTGACTAATTTAGGATTAAGTGCAAAAATCTTAGAATTTTAATCAATTAAATGGAATTAGTCAGCAAAGCGCAAAAAAACCGGATGGTGTTACCCAGTCCGGTCATCTTCCTTCTACAAAACTCTAAAAGTTTTAATCTCATATGGTTTAATTTCAAAATGAATCGGTAAAGCAGATTCTTCTCCTATTGGTTCTTCCATCAAGTTGGTCTCCACCCATGATGCATTGTTCTTTAAGACATTAAGAAGAACCTTGCCTCTTCGTCCTTCATATTCGTGCAAGCGGATAATAATCCCTTTTCCATCATAGGCTGGCTTAATCGCGTCAATCCAAACATGATCCGATTCCACTTCCAAGAAGGAAGCTTCTTTTACCCATTCCCCTTCAAAAACCGCCACAGGATCGTTCAAATCCCATGCTTTCTCCACCGTCTTTGCTTGACGCCAATCACCCATATGAGGATAAAGCGAATATACAAACGAATGTATTCCCTGATCTGCATCCGGATCAGGATGGGTTGCTGCTTTTAACAAGGAGATCCGCAATATATTTTCTTTAATATCATAACCATATTTGGAATCATTCAGCAGGCTGACGCCATAATCCGGCTCTGACAGGTCTGCCCACTGGTGAGCAACACTTTCAAATTTGGCCATATCCCAACTCGTATTCCAATGGGTAGGGCGCATTACATTTCCAAATTGGATATCATAGGTTGCCTCCGTTGCACGGATATCAACAGGAAAGGCACTTTTTAGTAATTTCCGTTTTTCATGCCAATCAACCATTGTTTCAAAATCAATTCTGCGGTCATTGTGATAAAAGACAATGCGCTGGGAAATCTCAGAATGATGATATGTCCATTTGGCAATTATCACAAATGTCAATTCCCCATTTTCGACTACTTCAAATGATTTTAACTCACGGATTTCTTCCAGTTTCTCTTGATAGAAGATATCTATATCCCAAGCATCATGAGCAAGCGGCTTATCCTCAAAAATTTGCAAGACATTACCCTTTTGATTTTCAGCGAGCACTTGACGATTGGCTTCCTTATCAAACAAGGATGTCAATTGGCCATACTCATTCCATTCAACTGTATAATACTGCGTTTCTAATTTCCTATTTTGATAGGAGAAATTAGCTTCTATTTGCGGGATGGATGTATCTGCATCAAAATAAAGGGTAGTTGCACCAAAGGACGGAAGATCATTGACTTCAATAAGCCAGCTGTTATCCCTTTTTTGCTGTGATAAGATTTCTCCCTTACTGTTCTTCCATACCCCCTCAGGCCTGCCATCATTCTGAGGTACAACTACATTCCTATGCCCTTGATAGCCTATCGCGTTTACTAACACAACAGAACGGTCTTCCTGTTTAAGTCCATGCTGAATGATACGTGATTCCAAGCTTTTAACTAACTGATACGCTTCCTTGTACTCTTCTCTAGCATCCTCATATACTTCATGAATGGAGGAGCCGGGAATAATATCATGAAACTGATTCCGCAAAATAATTTTCCAGCCTTTTTTGAGTTCCTCATTTGCGAGCTGTTGTCCAAGTTCAGGAAGCCAAGATGTTAGAAACTCAGCACGCCTGTATAAAAGCTCTAATTTACGATTACTCTGCTTCATAAACGCCTGGCTTGTATAGGTCCCTCGATGATACTCGAGGTATAATTCCCCATCCCACTTATGAATATAGCCATCTGCTTGCGCAATATTTTGGTGAAGCCTATCAAAAAACTCTCCAGCTGTTGATGTTTTGACATTTGGCATCCCTGGCAGTAAATCAAAACGCCGGCGCATTTCCAGCATATGTCGATTAACACCTCCGCCACCATCACCATATCCATAAGAAAGGAGTAAATCTTTAGATAACTCTTTATCTCGATAGCCTTTCCATACTCCTTCAACCGTTTTCGCTGTAATAAAGCCATTATACGTATAGAACCAAGAATTATCGGAATTCCAAGGCTCTGGCGTTGTAATAAAATGCGTTAAAATTTCTGATCCGTCGATTCCTTTCCAAAAAAAAGTATCGTGCGGCATCCGGTTATACTGATTCCAGCTAATTTTCGTCGTCATCATTGTTTTGATGCCTGATTTTTTTAAAATTTGCGGCAATGCCCAGCTATAGCCAAACACATCAGGAAGCCATAAATAGTCGCAATTAATGCCAAACTCTTCTTTGAAATAATTTTTCCCATGAAGTATTTGACGGACAAGTGATTCTCCGCTCGGAATATTACAGTCAGCCTCCAGCCACATAGCCCCGCCAGCTTCCCATTTACCCTCAGCAACTTTTTTCTTAATTGATGAGTAAATATCAGGATAATCTGTTTTCAGATAATCATAGAGCTGCGGCTGTGTTTGCAGGAATAAATATTCAGGGAATTGTTTCATTAAATGCAAAACTGTTGAAAAGGAACGAGCCGCTTTCTCTCTCGTATTTTTTAACCGCCAAAGCCAAGCTACATCAATATGGGTATGGCCAACTGTATGAATAGTGATATCAGATGATTTGGTTACGGATTGTATTGATTCGGTTAAATTTCCTTCAGCACCATAGCAGGATTCGTAAAATGCAGGGCTGCCAGGCTCAGTCCAATTAATCAGCTTTAGGGCATCTGAAATCATCTTTTTTAATATACTGTAGGCAGATTCAGATTCGCTGATCTCTTTTAATACCTCAAAAGCCGCTAAAAGCGTATAATACAGATTATCTACACGCCTATCAAGCCAGCCAGTTGCGGCCATTTCCAGCTTAAGTTCATTTTCAACAGGCATGCCTCCTCCCTCAAAACCTGACCATAGTCTGAAATCCAAACGAATCGGCCCTTTAGCTGTTTGCTCATCAAAAAGAACTTCTTCATGGTTAGAATCGACACCTTGATATGGTTTACCATTGACAAATAGAAGTGATTCAAAACCAGAGTTATTGCCTCCTCCTGTTTTTCCAAACGAGAAGAGACCGGCAATTTGCTTATCAGCATGGAGCAAATGAGTATTGATTTCTGTATGAAGCCAAAGATAGCGGTCTCGGCCTTTCCAGTAATCGCCGATTCTCATTATATTTTTATTATCATAAACGGCTGGTGGATATGCACCGATTTCACCATCATCTTCTTGTATATTAAATGGATTTATTTCCACAAGGTCTCGGTACCGATAACCTGCCAATTCCTTAATACGCTCTTCAAATTTTCGTTCTGTTAAGAACATGTACTCACCTCTTTATGACAAGTTTATAAAGAAAAGTTGCCTGCAGTGACAATTCTGTGATAGACATTGCCGCCTACTAGCCCGTCAGCCATTTCCCATGGTCCATCGTGATAAAGCCGATTTTCTTCTAATTCCTCAATTTGGGAAATTCGTCCTTCTATCCATTCCTGAATCCGATATTTCACCGAATCAATCCTCGTTATGACACCGCCGTATCGTATATCAATTACTTCCCAGCCAAATGACTTGTATGTGTTAAACCAAAGGTTTCGATGCTTTCGCCTTAACGAATCAACATTTACTTTGATACAATCCAGAACAATCAGAATTGCTTTCAGCTGTTCATAATCCTTGTTATCGTATGCACTTTTTAGCTTGATACCGATTTCCGCTTTGTCTGTTAAAACCCTTGCCAGTTGTGCATATATATCAAACAGGGATTCCCAGGCTGGATTCTTCTTTCTGCTGTTTTCAAGTACATCCGTCAAGCGTTGATAATGCTCCCCTAAAGAAAGACCGCGGACATTTTCATCATATAAACCTATTAAAATATCTTGGTAAAGCAGCACTTTAGACGTCATAGAGCTATTCATGTTATCCTCCATAACACCGGGGGTTTCATCCAATAACTTCAAATTCATAAAATCTGCAAAATGTCCGTCACTGCAAAACTTAAACCGTTCCGATACCTTTTCAATCGATACCTCCTGCTGGTAGGTGTGTTCCGCAAATAATTGCAAAATTGGGTAAGCGGCAGCAAACGGAGTTTCTGCCCCGTTATCTCCCCATAAGGTTACGAAAATTTGCTCAATCCCTGTTTTTTTACAAGCTGAAATTGCTGCTTCTGTTGTAACAATTGCCTTTCCGTAGTTAGGAGCCAGACCATTCCATGTCCAAGCACCGCCTGCAAAAATCGGCTTAGAACCAAGTCGCTTATGGTTTTGTATATCCCGTTCATACACTTCTTGCTCCTTGCGGTAATAATTCCAATACACGAACTCTATATTAGGAATTCCTTTCTGAATATCTGCCCGGATATTACCGGTTTTATCCATATACGAGTTGTTTTCGGCAAATAATGGGTAATACATATCGCTCCAGATCATTGGTTTTAGTCCAAGCTTATCAGTAATGGAGACAACCTTTTGAAGATGGCGATTCATAATGTCAATATGATGTTCATAGCCATTCTTCTCTAAATATTTTCCTAAACCAAGCTGAAATGTCTCATCCATACCAATATGAATCCGATTTGTTCGAAACGGCTCGGAGGCAGCTTTCAAACAACTCTCTAAAAAATTATATGTTTCCGCTTCATCGACTAGTAAAATATCATCCGTATCTTTAAACTTAGCAGCATAATTCCATTTAATTGCTTCCCGTAAATGCCCTAAAGTTTGGATGCACGGGATGATATCAATCCCGAGCTTCTCTGCATATTCATCACAATTTTTGAGCTCCTCATATGTATATCTCCCGCGCATATAGCCAAAATACGGGTATTCCTTCACCTCGTACGTATCCTCTGTATAAAGCATTAAGGTATCTAACCCTATCAGCGCCATATGAACCAGCAGCTTCTCCACTTCGTTTACAGTTGGTACCGCATTTCTCGAAGCATCCAGCATGACACCGCTCATATTAAACTGTGAAGTCTCTGTTATTTCAAATTCTCTACTCTTTTGATAATTTTCGAGCCAAATCCCGATTGCACGAAAAAAATGAATCGGCTTTTCAAACGAAATTTCTCCTTCACCGCTTTTATTGACAATCCTTAACGGGCCCTTTTCTTGTTTCACTTGGATTGGATAACCATCCATTGTCAGCTTTACCTTTAATTTGGTTAAAATCAATTCTAACCCTGCTGTGACATTTGCTGTGTCTCCTTTTAAAAACAGTTCCACATGTATGCCCCCTTCTTTCAAAATACCAATTTAGTTAACAAGCTGCTGCTGAATTCTTTTTTCTAAAAATGTAAATCTATTTAAGCAGACTTTCATCATCCAAAAGGCTGGAGCCACTGCAGATATAAACGGAATAAGACCAGGCATCTGATTGATTAGACTGCCTATTACAAAAAAGCCTGCTCCAATCCCTATCGTTGAAGGTAAACTCGTCAATGTGATTAGAAACGATTGTTTTATATATTCTTTATTGGACAACTCATAATGAACATAGACAGCAAAGAAATAGCCGACAGCTATAAAGAGAATCAGCAACATGATAGAAAGAATGATTGAAAGAAAGCTGGCAAAAACACCTGACATAAAGCCCTCTATTAATCTGATATCGATATAAAGCAACAGTCCTATGCTGTAAAAAACAAGGCCTATTTGATTGCTTCTCTTCCATTCTTGAAAATACACTTGTTTAAAGGTTTTCCATACTTGAAAATCGGTTTCTTTTCTGAGCCATTTACGTATTATCGTAAACAGGGCGATAGATGCAGGAAATAAACCAAAAATCCCTAATCCTATGGCGGTAAAAGTAATCCAGCATAAATTTACGAAGATTCCCCTCCATATCCACTCACAAACAACAATCATCCATGAATCTTTTTTCATTTGGGCCACCCTTTCCATTCAAAAACTTATGTCTGTTCACTGCTTTTTTTTTGCAATTGGTGATAGAGCGGACTGCCTTTTACAGCTTTACCTGTTAAACTGAGCACGAACTCGCTGAACATCGTGTTAGCCCACGCAAACCAATCCCTAGTAAATTCTTCTGGACAATCAGCGTTAAAGCCTTCATGCATAAAACCCGTACCGCCATCCGTGTTTTTGAATGCAGCTAAAATTTTCTGTTTTTCCTCAGCACTTCCCGCTGTCATCCCTTGGATAGCCAACGCAATATGCCAAATGTAGTGGTCTGGCGTATGCGGGCTTCCGATGCCATTTGCATATTTACCTTCGTAATAATATGGATTATCCCTGCTCAATAGGAAATTTCGTGTATTGAGATAGGTTGAATCATCAAAGTGCTGGTATCCTAAATACGGAGCTGCCAGCAAACTTGGAACATTGGCGTCATCCATTAAATTCACACGGCCTTCCCCATCTGTTTCATAAACATACATCTCACCGTAAATCGGATGCTTAAATTTCGCATATTGCTCAATGCCCTGTCGGATTTCCTTCTGCAGCTTTAAGCATTCTGCTCTTAAATTAGAATCCTTTAACACTTCATCACAAATTTCAGCAGCATATCCTAACACGACAACAGCAAACATATTGGCCGGCACAAGGTAACCGTATGTGCAAGCATCATCACTTGGACGGAAAGCGCTCCAGGTCATACCTGTTGGGACGACATGACCCCCTTTACCCTGGCGAATCAATGTATCAGATTGGCGCACTTCTGCACGTTCAAATCGGTAAGGAGACTTGTTTTCATGATCCTGCTCTGTTCTCCAAACATCGATAATCGTCTCACACACTTCTTTAAACGTTTCATGTAAATAAGTGGTTCGCCCGGTCGACTTCCAAAACATATAGCCAAGCTGAATAGGATAACATAAGGAATCTATTTCGTATTTTCGTTCCCAAATATGAGGGGTCATAGCGGTATTATCAGTTTGATGCCCCCTGCCGTTTTCCGCCTCATTAAAGGCATTTGCATATGGATCATGCATAAGGAAGGCGAATTGCTGGCGGATTACACCTTCAAGTAAATCAGCGAGCTCTTCATCCTCTTCAGCAGCAAGCAAGTAAGGACGCACTTGGGCGGCCGAGTCTCTTAACCACATTGCTGGAATATCTCCAGTAACGACAAAGGTTTTTCCATCTGCTTGCTTTTTCATTGTCGTTGTATACGTATTGACAAAGCATTGTTCAAACATACGATGTAACTTTTCATCCTCTGGAAAATACTCTTTCACATGTTGAATTAATTTCTTTAGTGATTCTGGAATTGCAACTGTCATAGTCTCTCTCCTTTTTGAAAACCAAGTGTAATAATTTCATTGCCTGCGACTAGATACTGATTGCTAGATTCCTTGCTTTTTTCTTCAACTATCGTACTCTTATAGGATACAAAGTCCGTTTCTATCACTGCCTTAAGATTGCAGTTTACTTGGGCGGGATTAAACCAGCGAATCATCACGTCATCATTTTCTTCCGCCACTTTCATGGATGTCCAAGCAAGGCCTTCTGACTCCCACTTCACAAACATGAAGTCAGCGGGCAATTTCCCATCATGTGCACTTGTTTGAATAACCTGAAGGGGAACTTTATATTGATAAGCGTCAACAAATGCCGTTGATGTGATAACATCTTTTTCATGCATAAACACTTGCCACTCAGCTGACTGAATCCCTATACACTGGGCTTCTGTTGTTGGGAAATAACCC
>JAPSHL010000357.1 GCA_031179905.1 Bacillus sp. (in: firmicutes)
ATAACTGGACTCCGTTCATGCCATTTGGATTCGATGGGGTTATTACGGGTGCGGCAACTGTATTCTTTGCTTATATCGGATTCGATGTTATTGCAACTGCTTCAGAAGAAGTGAAAAACCCTGGCAAAACAATGCCTATCGGTATAATCGGTTCGCTTGCAATTTGTACAACATTATATATTGCAGTTTCCGCTGTTTTAACTGGGATGATTCCATTCACACAATTGAATGTTGGAGCACCAGTATCTCTTGCATTAGAATCAGTTGGACAAAATGCAATCGCAGGTATTATCTCTATCGGAGCGGTGATGGGTATTACTACTGTTATTTTGGCGTTGGTTTATGCACAGGTCCGTCTGAGCTATGCGATGAGCCGTGATGGCCTACTGCCAAAAATGCTATCTTCTGTAAACAGTAAGACAAAAACACCATTTAAAAATACATGGCTTACAGGTATTATTGCAGCATGTATCGCTGGTTTTGTTGATTTGTCCACATTGGCTCATTTAGTAAACATGGGAACATTAGCAGCATTTACGCTTATTTCAATTGCAATAATTGTTTTGCGTAAGAAATTCCCCGAATTAAAAGGTTCTTTCCGTGTACCATTCGTACCAGTGTTGCCAATCATCAGTGCACTTCTTTGCATAGGCTTGGCAGTCAGTCTGCCAGGAATCACTTGGATTGCCTTTGTTATTTGGCTGGCAATAGGAACGATAATATATTTCGTTTTTTCCAGAAAAAACAGTAAGTTGAATAATTAATGTGGAAAGCAGCCATTGGCTGCTTTTTTTGTGCTGAATAAAAGGATATATGATAGTCCAGAAGAATTTAGAGAGTTAAGGAAAAGGAGGAATAGTATGGGCAGCTTAATAGAATCACATTGTATTTTCCCAGTTCAGGATTTGATGCTTACGGCGGCATACTTTTATGAACAAAAGCTCGGTTTTAATATCGTTCCATACTTGTATGCAAAGGAACCACATGTTTGTCTGTATCGGGATGGGACAGAGGTCATTTTGACAAAAACGAATGGACAAAAGGTCATTCCAAATCGCGAGTTATATGGATATGGCTATGATGTATATTTTATTACAAATAATCAAGAAGAGCTTGAAATAGAATTCAGGGAGGCAGAAGTGAAAATAGTTCGAAAGCTGGAAGGAACAGACTATGGGAATAAGGAGTTTGTGATAGAAGATATTGATGGCAGATGGATTGCTTTCGGAATAAAAACAAAGTAAACGACAGCTGCTAATATTGCAGCTGCCGTGTGAAAGATAAAGTTTACCTAAACTTCTTTATGTACCAAGCATCCATAGCGGAGTGCTCAGACCCGGCTAATGGTTTAGATAATAGTTCAAACCCAAACTTTTCGTAAAGAGCGCATGCTGCCTTTAATTGTTGACGAGTTTCCAGGTAGCAACAGTCATAATACCTGGCAGCAAAGTCTAAAGCTGTTTCCATCAAAATGTTAGCGTAGCCCTTACCTTGAGCTTTAGGGCTTAAATACATCTTCTGTAATTCGCAGGTGCCGTTTTCTTCACTGAAAGGAGCAATTCCTACGCCGCCGACCACTTCACCATCAAGCACTGCAACCCAATAAGCAGCAGATTTTAACGGACTGTAATACTCTGACAGCTTATCCAGATATGGATCAAAATAAGCGGTGCCTTTAATGTTCAAACCGACAGACTCAAGCGAATGGCGGATAATGGATGCTACAACTTCATTATCTTGTTGTTCTATCTCTCTAACAATCATTTGTATTCCCCTTTGTTTATTATGATAAGTAAATGTTACCTTATTTTTTCGAAAATACAATTAATTTCAGCCGTATTGTATTGGTTATTTTTTAGTTGTTCTATTTTCTAGTTTATTTAATGGATTTATACGTATGTTTATGGAAAATTAGCTAAAGGATTATAAGGGTTTTCCTTGCATAGGCAAGCATGATTCGGTCAACTAAAATAAATAACACAAACAAAACTTATATAAGGGGGTTTTATAATGGAGAAAAGAGTTCAATTCGACTTTGAAATCGACTTTACTAATGGAGGTGGATTACAAGGACAGGATTTTCGTCTTGATATAGATGGAGATGACATATCTGATAAGGAGTTGTCGAAGTATATCGTAGAGGATATGAGGCTGCTAATGGTTGGAGAAGTTAGGATACTTAATAAAAAAATAATTAATGAAAAACATAAACGAAAATCTGCTGATGAGAACCTGGAATAATAATAACAAAAGTTGAGCAGATATATAGGTGCGTTGGTTAAACTAACAAGTGTATAAAATTTGGAGCTGTCTTTTAGGCAGCTTTTTCTTTACGAGCTTACCTGGCAGTTTTCCAGTAGTAACTAAAAATATAATGTTTTAACAATTGAAATGGTTAAAGTGAGACCTTTGATTAGTGGATTTTCCCTAGGTATGAGCTGTGGAAGTATCCATCAATTCGAGAGGTTTTTCTTATACTAGCTGAATAGTATCTAGTAATGTAAATGAATGCACTAGCACACTCTTTAGGATCAAATTTAGCATTTGAATGATCAAATAATGTAATTTCTATTATTAGTGTTCGTTTGTAGTTTTTATCCCTTAAAAAGTCCTCTTTATTTCTCCTGCTTTATTACCTTTTTTTAAAAAATAGTTTCTGCTGTACTTAGAAAAAGCAAAAAAGTACACATTTGTACATACCCTTTTTTAGAGAAAAAAGAC
>JAPSHL010000125.1 GCA_031179905.1 Bacillus sp. (in: firmicutes)
GTACGAGCCAGATGAACAGCGGCACGCCCATGAAGCGCAGAACTGTCAGGAGATTGGGGACAGTGAAGACCAAAGTAAAACTAGACTGCTTGATGAAGAGTTTCTTGCATACAAGGCATTTACGACTCCTTCCGACAGATTGTACTTAACATACCCGCTGGCAAATGATGAAGGTAAGTCACAGCTTCCATCTGTTTATGTAAAAAGGATGCGCGATCTTGTTCCTGATGCAAAAACGCTCTACTTTATGGCAGATCCGAAAGAGCTGTCTGAACTGGGTCAGCTCGATTATGCAGTCGACATGAAAACAAGTCTTTCTTACTTGAATGGGCAGCTTCAGCTTAAGAAAAGAAATTACCAAATTTATGATTTTTGGTGGGATGTTTATAACGCCTATGTAGAAGATCCTGCGTTACAGCCAATAGCGAAGAAAGTGTTCGCAAGCTTGACATATCAAAACAGGACGTGTGAACTGACTGAAGAAACGAGCAGCGACCTGTATGGGGATAGCATAACGGCAAGTGTATCGCGGATGGAGTTGTTTCAATCATGTCCGTTCTCTCATTTTGCCACACATGGTTTAAAGCTGAAGGAAAGACAAGTGTATAGACTTGAGGCTCCTGCGATTGGAGACTTATTTCATGCTGCTTTGAAATATATTGCTGAAACTGTGCTTCACGAAAATATGATGTGGTCTGATTTGACAAGAGAGCAGTGTGAAATCCTGGCTAAGGATGCGGTCGAAATGCTGGCTCCGAAATTGCAGAATGAAATTTTGCTGAGTACAAACAGACACCACTATATTAAAAGAAAGCTGGAACAGATTATCAGCAGAGCTTCTTTCATTTTAAGCGAGCATGCGAAATACAGCGGCTTTGCACCGATTGACTTGGAGCTGGAGTTTGGGCCTAAGGGTAAGCTTCCATCAATGGCCTTTGCACTAAAGAATGGCACGAAAATGGAGCTTGTCGGCAGGATTGACCGTGTCGACAAAGCGGAGCTTGATAATGAAGTGTATTTGCGCGTTATTGATTATAAATCAAGTGCACATGAACTAAACATGAATGAAGTATATTACGGGTTGTCTTTGCAGATGCTGACATACTTAGATCTTATTATTTCTAACAGCAGCATCCTTGTCGATAAGGAGGCAAATCCTGCAGGGGTGCTGTACTTCCATGTTCATAACCCGATATTGAGCAGCAAGAAAATCTTGACACTAGATGAAATAGAAGAGGAACTTTTCAAGAAGTTCAAGATGAATGGATTAATGCTCGGGAAAGAGGAAGTCATAAAGCTGATGGACGGCAGTCTTGAAAAAGGGGATTCACCTATTGTTCCGGCAGGTGTGAAAACAGACGGTACTTTAACGAAACGTTCTAAAGTAGCAAGCAGGGAGGACTTTTATTCTCTTCAGAAATTTGTTCGTCATAAGTATGTGGAAACAGGCAACAAAATTATCGGGGGCGATGTTAATATTTCCCCATATCAATTAAAGGAAAAATCACCGTGTACATTTTGTTCATTCAAGTCTGTGTGCCAGTTCGATGAAGGTCTAGAATCAAACCAATATAGAAAACTGCAAACCTTCTCGAAGGAAGAGGCGCTTGAATTGATCAGAAAGGAGGCAAATACACATGAAGAGTATTGATATTCCAGAGAAACCGATTGATTCGACGTGGACAGATGATCAATGGAAAGCGATTAGCTTGAGCGGAAACGATATTTTAGTGGCAGCTGCAGCAGGTTCAGGGAAAACAGCTGTTCTTGTAGAAAGAATGATCCGCAAGATTGTTTCTGATAACCCTATTAATGTTGATGAGCTTCTTGTTGTTACATTTACAAATGCTTCAGCTGCAGAAATGAAGCATCGGATTGGAGATGTGCTTGAAAAGGAGATTAATGCCAATCCTAAATCACAACACTTGAGAAAACAATTAGCATTATTGAATAAGGCGCATATATCAACTCTCCATTCTTTCTGTTTGGAAGTAATTCGCAAATATTATTATATGATTGACCTGGATCCAGGCTTTCGCATTGCTGATGAGACAGAAGCGCAATTGATGCGGGATGAATGTGTTGAGGATTTGTTTGAGGAAGAGTACGGCAAAAGCGAAAACTCAGCATTTTTTGATTTGGTCGATGCTTTTACAAATGACAGAAGTGATGATGCTCTCCAGAAAATCATTCAGGAAGTGTATGATTTTTCAAGGGCAAACCCATCTCCGTCAGCGTATTTGGAGTCTTTAGCGAATATGTATGATATTGAGGAAACTGCAGCAATTGAAGAGCTTCCATTTGCAAAGGAGCTGCTTGCAGATATTGGACTTCAATTAGATGGAGTAAGGCAGCTTTTGGAGTATGGATTGGAATTGACGAAACGTCCGGGTGGTCCTGCACCGAGAGCGAGCAATTTTGTTGATGACTTAAACCTTTTAGATATTATCCAAAGGGCGAAAGATGACTCATGGAAAACGCTGTATGAAGCGATGCAAACTCTGAAATTCTCACGTGCTAAAACATGCAAAGGGGATGAATATGATCCTTCTTTAATTGACGAAGCCCAGAAGGTCAGAGAAAGAGCCAAAAAAATACTGCAGGAGCTGCAAAGTGATTTATTTGGCAGACTGCCTGAAGGTTTTATAAAAGATATGATAGAAATGAAGGTGCATGTGGAAACATTGACGAGGCTTGTAGCATCCTTCTCAGATCGTTTCCAAAAAATGAAATCGGAAAAGGGCTTAGTCGATTTTGCTGACTTGGAGCATTATTGCCTGCAAATATTGCGTAATCCTGAAACAGGAAGCCTTGTGCCGTCTGTTGCAGCGCTGCATTACCGCAAACAGTTTAAAGAAGTGCTTATTGATGAATACCAGGATGTCAACATGGTGCAGGAGTCCATTTTGCAGCTTGTAACGGCAGACAGTGAAGCTGCGGGCAATCTGTTTATGGTTGGCGATGTTAAACAGTCTATCTATCGATTCCGGCTTGCAGAACCAAATTTGTTCTTGTCCAAATATAATCGTTTTCAAGAAAACAATGAAATAGGCTATAAGATTGATCTTGCGAGGAATTTTCGGAGCAGACGAGAGGTTTTGGATGGTACAAACTATCTCTTCAAGCAAATAATGGGTGTTAAAGTCGGAGAAATCGAATATGACAGAGATGCTGAACTTGCTAAGGGCGCTGCCTATCCAGAGGATTCTGCCTATCCAATTGAATTAGCTCTCGTTAATCAAAATTCTTCTGTATCAATGGAAGAAGGTGACGGGGAGACTGGTGAATTCGATGCACAGGAAATAGAGCAGTCTCAGTTGGAAGCTCGGGTGATTGCTCAAAAAATAAGGAAACTATTTGATCAACAGCAGGAAGTGTATGACGCGAAAACGAAATCGTATCGCCCAGCTATGTACAAGGATATGGTGATCCTGCTCCGTTCTATGACGTGGGCGCCGGCCATCATGGAGGAATTGAAGCAATTTAATATTCCAACATACGCTAATTTAACATCAGGCTATTTTGAATCGACTGAAGTCAACATCATGATGTCATTGCTCAAGGTAATAGATAATCCTTATCAAGATATCCCGTTGGCTGCAGTTCTTCGTTCGCCAATAGTTGGGTTAACAGAAGAAGAGCTGAGCAGAATTAGAATTGCCCAAAAGCAGGGAGCGTTCTATGATGCTGTGAAAGCTTTCATGAAGGCAAAGTTTGCTAAAGATGACGCTCTGCAAGAAAAAATGGCGCCATTTTTTGAATTGTTGAATGAGTGGAGAACAGAAGCGAGACGTGGAGCATTGTCAGATCTTATTTGGAGACTTTACAGAGATACACATTTTTACGATTTTGTTGGAGGGTTGCCAGGAGGTAATCAGCGACAGGCTAATCTGAGGGCGCTGTTTGATCGTGCCCGCCAATACGAATCTACCTCTTTCCGCGGGCTGTTCCGTTTTTTGCGATTCATTGAAAGAATGAGAGACAGAGGAAATGATCTTGGAGCTGCCAGGGCATTGACTGAGCAGGAAGATGTCGTTCGGATTATGACAATCCACAGCAGCAAGGGGCTGGAGTTTCCATTTGTTTTCCTTGCTGGTATTGGCAGAGAATTCAACACAATGGATCTTCGTAAACCGTTCTTGCTTGATAAGGATCTCGGTTTTGCAACAAAGTATATTCATGCACAAAAACGTATCTCTTATCCGTCTCTTGCGCAAATAGCGTTTGCTAAGAAAAAGAGAATGGAGCTTTTGGCAGAGGAAATGCGTGTCCTCTACGTAGCGCTGACAAGGGCAAAGGAGAAACTAGTGCTGGTCGGCTCTGTTAAAGATATCGAGAAGTCCAAACAAAAATGGGCACAAGCTTCTGGACATTCTAATTGGCTGCTCAATGAATTTGACAGGGCTTCTGCACGGTCCTATTTAGATTGGATTGGCCCTGCTCTCGTAAGACATAAAGATGCAACTGGCATTCATCTTGAAACATGGATAGAAAAAGGAGAAGTGTCTGTTCATCCTTCATTATGGGAGATAAATATTCTGCAAAAAGAGGAAATTCTTAAACTTACCGCAGATGATACAGACGAAGAGGAGAGTTGGCTGGAAAAGGTGACAAATGGAAGGAAGATTGACATTTCCTCCGAATACCAAAAGCAAATCCAGCAAACTCTTACATGGAAATATGCTTACCCGCATGGTACGATATACCGTTCTAAACAGTCTGTGTCAGAGTTAAAAAGGCAAAGTGAACGGCTGGACGAACAAAGCGGAACGGAAATTCAGCCACGAAGAAAAACAATCTGGAACAGACCGAAATTCATGCAAGAGAAAAAATTAAGCCCTGCAGAAAAGGGTACAGCCATGCATATGGTCATGCAGCATATTCCTTTAGATGAGGATATTACGGAACAGAGTGTGATGGGGCTTGTCGATGAAATGCAAACAAAGGAGCTTTTGACAATAGAACAGGCAGAGGCTATTGATAAAGGCCAAATTGTCGCGTTCTTCCAGTCGGAACTTGGACAGCGTATGCGAAATGCGAAAAAACTCGTCCGCGAGATTCCATTTAACATTGCCTATCCAGCAAGCTTTGTGTATAAGGATTGGCAAGGAGAGAATGAGCCGATACTTGTTCAAGGAATCATTGACGTCTATTTTGAAGATGACCAGGGTACAGTGCTTCTTGATTTTAAGACAGATGCTATTCAAGACCGGTTTAAAGGTGGTTTTCTAGAGGCGGTGCCGGTATTAGAATCACGTTACCGTGTCCAAATTGACTTGTATGCTGATTCACTTGAGAAAATTCTAAAGAAAAAAATCAGTGAGAAATATTTATTCTTCTTTGATGGAGCAAATGTCTTACCGATGTAACTATATTAAAAGGCTGTCCGAAAAAATAAATCGGGCAGCCTTTCCTGTATTCAGAGATTTATTTTCGGTAAATTATCATGAATTGCATTTTAATAGGGAAAAAGAATGACATGCACCCTTTTAGAGGAAGGAAGAAAAAATGGCAAAAGCAAATAAAAAAATTGGTACATGTGAGTTATGTCTAAGAGAAGATGTCGAGACGACAGCCCATCATTTAACACCAAGAGAAATGGGTGGGGCTTACTTAGGAACTGCTGATTTATGTATTCCATGCCATAAACAAATCCACGCACTGTATACGAATGAGGAATTGGCAGTAAGGCTGAATACGGTGGCACTGCTGCAAGATGATCCTCAAATAGCTAAATATTTAGCATGGATAAAAAAACAGCCTTCTACAAAATTGCAGAAGGTCAAAAAATCAAAAGACAGAAGAGGGAGAAAATGAAGTTTCTTCCCTTTTGCTGTTAGTTATTGGCAGTTGTCGGCTGGTCAAGCAGGCTTGTGTCTACATAGTTCGTTGCGCTTAATCCGTTATTAGTGATGATAAATGCACCGGTGTTTGATGCACCAGAACCTAATGAGACTTTTGAATTCCCCTTGGGAGAAATAAATAAGGAATCACCGAATTGTACAATTCCTTCTCCAACGTTAACGATTTGAACAGGTCCTACAATGGCAGGCAAAGAAACCCCTCCTTTTCCTTTTTATAAAGATGCATGACAACCCAGAACATCACCTACCGTTTATAATAGCCGTTCCGGGTGATGAATGTATTTCCTCAAGAGGGATGATGGTTTGGTTCTTTAATTCCTCAGAGTGATTCTCGATCTGTCTTATATGCTTTATCCTCGTTTCAGCATAGATATTGCGAGTGCTTCCGACTTGAAGCAAAGAGGATGCTGAAACAGCAGTAATATCTATGTTTTTAACCTTAATAACCGGCTTTACTTGATGGTACATAATATTGATATTCTCTGTTATAGGAGGGATTGGTATTGGTTCGGAAAAAATCGGATATTGGTCAAACGAGCCTTCTCCGCCAAAGAAGATCTTTTTTTCCCTTTGTACAGCAAGTGCTCTAGAAAACGCCTGATAATAAGAGATATCCCCGAATTCAATGGTAGAAGAAAACGAAGCAATATTCAGACGCAAATGATCAACAACAGAAGTTCTTTGCAGCATAAGTTATCCTTTAGGGAATAAGGGGACAAATGGGCCGATAATCAGTGATTCTGCAGGTGTGTCAAAAGTGGACGCAAGCTGTATTGTCTGAACGTCGCCGACAATACAGACAGATGAACTCGATACACCGATGATTTTAATGTCTCCCACGGCCAGTTCTCTGTTATAAACTTGAAAGTTCATTCCTTGTTCCTCCCTTTCATATTGTCTGGAATATTGCTTAAAAATATTTGGACACCATTTTCTATTTCTTGTTTTAATGCTTCTATTATGGTTTCATTTTGCTGTTGGGTATCGGCCTCTTTTTCCGAAACTGCTCTTTGTTGCAAATAAAATTGTATTCTTGTCGGCAGCTGCTTTGTAACGTCTTCCTGGATGAAGGAAATATAAGCTTCATCTTCTTCCATGCCTAATTCTGCTTGTTTTCGCATAATTATTTCAGGAAGCTCCAGCTGAATATAGGAGAGAAGTGCTTCTTCCAGCTCCATCGATCTTGTCATCATTTGTTTAGGATCAATAGGAGGATAAAAAGGGCTGCTGGGCTGAACAGAATTACCTGGATTAATCGCCAGCTCTTCAATTTTTTGCAAATCTGCCGGATTCAGACCGATGTTGAGCGTCCCATCCAATGTTTCCACTTTTAGCTGATCAAAGCTGTATTCAATGCGATCGACTCGAACGGTAGGCCTGTTTTTCAGTTCTGTTAATTCTTTTGTCAGTTCGGTGACAGTTTGCTCCAACGATACGATTCTTTTTTCCAGGTATTGCAGATAAGATTGCATCTGATCGCCATAATGGTAGAATTGCTGGGACATCCTTCGTACCTCCTTCATCTGTCTTAAGGTGCTGTCAATGGAACAGATGGTGACATGACACTATCATCAGCCACATTAACACCGGTGAATGGCTCTGATTCTTCTATGGCACTTGGGGCAGCCTCCGTGAACCCTCCAGTATTATATAGATAGGAATTAGGTTTAATGATACCGGAACTGCCAATCTGAAAAACAGAAGAGTTTGTAATACCGCCGATTTTAATTGTGTTTATTGTTATTGATTGTTGAATGAAAAAATTCATCGTTATCACCTTTTTCAATGTCAGAAAAATCATTTAAGCGTTCATGAAGTTCCCTTGATCAATACCATCATTGTCTGTTGTGTTCGTGGCATTTCGGTAGTTAGTTATATTCAACCCATCACCTGTGTTGAAGGAACCGGAACCAGAGAATGTTTTAGCATTAGAGATCGGCATGATTTTATAGACATCGCCAATATTAAAGATGGAGCTGCTTCCTATGGAAATAACTTGTGCGACTCCTACAATAGCTGGCATAATCAACATCCTTTACTTAAGATTCTTTACATTCTATGTGTCAATTAGCGGAGTGTGATACATTAGCCCAGCATCTGGTAGCTCTCTCCTTTTAGCTTATTCATCTGCAAGGTTGGCCTATGACTATCAACTTCCGTACATTGTGAGGCTTTAGTGTGATAAGTTTGAATAGTATTATCTGAAAGTTTATAATTGACATAAATATTAAATTATTAATCTGTGAAAAGGGTGGATTATTATGAAGTTTGCAACAATATTACTCGAAGGCAGACAAGTTGTTGCGTTTTTGAATGAGGAGAACAAAACAGTAATTCCGCTTAATGATGCAGAAGAACAAAGAACAGGAAATCGTCCTTTTCCAGACGAAATGATTCAATGTATAGAAATGGGAAATGATTTTCTTAATCATGCAAAGGAAGTGGCTGTTTGGGCAAACGAGAACCCCGGCGTTTCAGTTAAAGTGGAAGAAATAAAGATCCTAGCACCAATTCCAAAACCAAAAAAGAATATATTCTGTGTAGGAAAGAATTATGAGGAGCATGCAATCGAAATGGGCAGTAAGGACGATATACCTGAGCATGTCATGGTGTTTACAAAAGCTCCGACAACCGTAATCGGACCAGATGAAACGGTACCTGACCATAAAGATGTATCAGAGCAGCTGGACTATGAAGGTGAGCTGTGTGTAGTCATCGGCAAAAAGGGTAAAGCGATTCCTAAGGATAAGGCACTTGATTATGTCTTTGGCTATACGATCCTTAATGATATTACTGCAAGGGATTTGCAGGCAAAGCATAAGCAATTTTTTATCGGAAAAAGCTTGGACGGGAGTGGACCGCTTGGACCTGTGATTGTGGAGAAATCGGCTATACCTAATCCGAACAGACTGAATATCACGACTAAAGTCAATGGAGAGGTCAGACAAAACTCAAATACTGAGCATTTTATTTTTCCTATAGAAGAAGTAATCAGTGTTTTATCTAAAGGAATGACACTCGAACCGGGAGATTTGATTGCAACTGGAACACCGGCTGGAGTAGGCAAAGGCTTCAAACCGCCGCGATTCTTGAGAGATGGTGACCTTGTCGAAATAGAAGTAGAAGGAATTGGTGTGTTAAGAAATACTGTTGGAAAAGTTTAGCGGATTGGGTATTTTATAAACAGCAAGATACGTGCATCCTATAAAAGAAGGAGGTGGGCATATGTTTGGCCATATCCACTTTATTTCATGGATGCTCACATTAGTTCTTTTTGTTGTGGTTTTGCTTTTAAGAGATGCTGGACAAAAAAGAATAAGGAAAATAGTACATATGATTGCAAGGCTTTTGTATTTCTTTATTATTGTTTCTGGTGTTATTATGCTGTTTCGTGCAGAAACTTTTACTGCCATGTATATGTTGAAGGCACTTGTCGGCGTTTGGATCATCAGTATGATTGAGATGATATTGGTCCGGCTTGAAAAGGGGAGAAGAGTAAGAATCCTTTGGGGACAGTTTGCAGTCGCTCTTGTGCTTGTATTGTATATTGGGTATGTTGCATTATGATTTAGAACGCTCTGCTTCGAATAGGCAGAGCTTTTTTTGCACCAATATTGACCACAAAAAGAATTATCTGGTAAGTTATCAATAGATTACTGGAATGGGAGAGAGTCCATTGCAATCATTTTATATAAAGCTAGCTTTATTAATACCAATGTGGGCAGGGGCACTTTATGTGTCTTTTGAGAATAAATCTGTATTTTATATATATTTATTTTCCTGTACAATCCTGTTGGCTCTTTACTTTCTGCTGCCCCTTTTCAATAGGAAGGATTTTCTCTATTTAATCCTCCTCGTCTGGATCCAAGGGTTAATTTTTGGGGGAGGTGGTCAAAATCCACTTTATCTTTATACTATTTCCTTCTTTTACTTAATTGAAATGGAGCAGGAAGTGAAGGGGAGAGTAAGTGGTGGGGCGCTGGCTGTGATTTTATGCTTAAATTGCTTGTCAGGTTATGCTCTGTATGATTTTCCACTCCTTCTTGTGCTTGCTGTAAATGGACTTGCAGGAGTGCTGATATACAGGCTTGGTGAAATAAACAAGGAGTATAAACATATTAGGGAGGCATATGCTTCTTTACTCAATGACTTCAGGATCCATAAGCGGAGAGCTTTTCAGAGCGAGAAGACAGCGAGAGCGGAAGAGAGGACGATGATC
>JAPSHL010000126.1:0-391 GCA_031179905.1 Bacillus sp. (in: firmicutes)
TTCATTAACAAATATAAATGTAAAAAGTCACGGCTATAAAAAAAGGATGCCTATTGCAGGCATCCTTTACGTTTTTGTCATTAATTATCTTTTTAATGTATCATGTTAGAGATAAAGTGGGTGACGAAATGAGTAAGTGTGTAAGTTTACAACTCATCATCTAGTATAATGCAGAATTCTGCATTATTTTATCCACGTCTACCGCCTCTTCCACCACGTTTTCCTTCTGTGTTACGTTTAAGAGAAGATAAGCTCTCTTCACTGCTCTTTAAGAATTTTGACATTTTATCTTCAAAGGTTTCTTTCGGTTTAAAGTTCCCTTTAGAACGATCATTGCCGCCTCTTCCTTGAGCTGGGCGAGCACGCGGTTTGTAAGAAGACTGTTCTTTCG
>JAPSHL010000126.1:401-10071 GCA_031179905.1 Bacillus sp. (in: firmicutes)
GTTTCTCGATAGTCTGCTTAATGGATAAAGCAATCTTGCCTTCTTTCTCGCTCATTACTTTTACTTCAACGATATCACCAACTTTTAGATGATCATTCACATCTTTTACATAGCTGTCTGCTACTTCGCTGATATGCACAAGACCTGTTGTTCCCTCAGGTAATTCAACGAATGCTCCAAAATTAGTAATACCAGTTACTTTACCTTGTAATTTGCTTCCTATTTCAATAGACAATGTTCATTTGCCTCCTCATATTATATAAAACAATTCATTTTACCAAAAAAAAAACCTAATAGCAATCTATATATAATCTTTTCAATTGTACCATTTTTACTTCATATTTAGAATTATTATCTTCATTCAAAAAAAAAAAAAAGCTACCTATTGGCAACTTGTGAGAATTGCGACCTTCTCTTTACGTACGAGACTGTATTGTGAACAGCCCATTTCTAAGTAAGCCTCATTTTAATCGGATGAAAGCTCTTCGATGGTAAGATAATAATCGATCCTTACAGGGCAGGGCTGCACGCAAATATTCCAGTTGCAATAGGTGAATCATAAATAATTTTCAGAGGAGTTATACCCATTATCATCCAGTCCTCAATTCAGGAGTTAATTTAACTATAAAACTGCCACGTTATTAGTAAAAAGATCAACACGCTAATCGATAAAATCGTTATTAAGTAGAAAAACTTCTGTACTTTTGATAAATTTGCTCTTTTCCATTTAAATAATATGAAAACAATATTAACAACAGCTATAGCAGTTAAAATATAATTTAAAACTATTTGCGGTAGTACTTCCCCGTATCCCCGATCACTATTGCTCAGCATTCTTGATATTAATATACCTAAATTGACTATAAATGCTGTTCCAACAATGTTTAAAAGATAAATCCCGCTTCTAATTTTCAAAGTCAACTTCTGCCGTTTTCTATTTACTATACTTGCTATAATTAAAACAATAGGGGAAATGACAAAGTAAAGTAAGCAATAGCCAAATAAGATACCACTGATTGCTAACCAGTTAGTTCTGTTATTCATTGGGTGATAATCAGAAATCGACGTATGAATTTGATTAACGGAACCTTCTTCCATTGAAAAATAAAGGACATTAGTCGGAATAAATATAGAATGGCCATTTATCATCTTATAAACATTGGGATATATTTGCTTGTAATTAGCTGTTAATCCTGCTAGATTAACTTCTATTTCATTATTATTTACTGACCTTACAGTTAGTTGCATTAAGTTGTAATACACGTTTAAGAAGCCACTTTCCGTTCTCCGCGCAGCAATATATTTGCCTTCTATTATACTTGAATCTGGTAAATCTTTTATTGTGATGTCATTAGGTACTTTTTCTCCGACTAATTCTTTTGTAAGCCCATAAGTAAGGTCGACTTCTGATGCCTGGTTTGTTAAAACAATAACGGCAAAGTTTTCTTCTGGCACAATATGAAAGTTACTTGAAAAAGATGCCGTATTTCCTCCATGTGTGAATCCTTTTGATATACCATCATATTCCCAAAAACCATGAGCAATTCCAGGAAAATGTTTATCAACAGAATAACTTTGCGAAAGCATCTTATCTAGCGTATCATCCTTCTCAAATAAAACAGTTTTCTTTGACTGAGGCATCAATGCAATAGCAAATTGAGCTAAATCCTGAGCAGTTCCATTTATTCCACCGCTCGGGTACAATGACATAAAGTATGGGGTAGAAATATTAAATTTTCCTTTTTCAATTAGTTCATATCCATTTACTTTTTGTTTTGGTATCGGCTCTGTTCCTAAATAGAATGTCGAGTTGGAAATGCCTAACTTTTGAAATATATGTTCATCCACATAATCTTTAAAGTCTTGTTCCGTTATTAATTGCACGATATAAGCAGCCAGGCTTGTCGAGTAATTGGAGTATGCAACAACTTCCCCTGGACGATATATCTGGTTCGGCTCTGCAAGCTTCAATCCTTGTTCTAATGATTTTAAATCATCATTAGTCGCATAACCTAAATCAAATATCCTTTCTTCAAACCCAGCTGTATGGTTCATTAAATCCAACATTGTGATGGAATCATATTTTAAATTCATAAGAAATCCTTCAGGCAAGTATTTGTTAATATCTTCATTCAATTTGATTTTTCCTTGTTCCACTAATTGCATTACTGATACCCAAACAAATAATTTACTGATCGATCCCCATTCAAAAACTGCTGTATTTGAATCTATTTTTGTTTGTTTATCAATATCTCCGTATCCATATCCTTTTGAAAACATTATTTGATTATCCTTTACAATAATAATGCTGGCACCGGCAGTTGTTTTTCCAATATAGTCACTCACATAATCATCAACATAATCCTCCAGCTTGGAAAGTGGAATTCCTGATGGTGTACTCAGCTCTTTGGCATAGAGTGTTTTTGGAATAACGAAAGTAAATGCTAACGCTAATAAAAGAATCGATATTTTATGCATATAGCCCCCTTAATATTTTATGAATATTAATTGCATGGTTAAACTTCGGAATTTTCAGTAAATTAAAGATGCGTTTTTTAGTGCTATTTTACATCTTAATTAAATTTTACCTGTAAATAATTTACATGTAATCAACTGTAAGACCTGTTCTTTACTAAGCCTTAAGATGGAGCATAAACTGTCAATTGGGTCCATATTTTGATTCATAAATTTAATATACAACTCAAATACTCTTAAAATAATCTTTCTGCAATAAAAATAGCCACCAGAAGGCAGCTTTATGAAATACTTCGCTATTCCTATAATTTCTCCGCTACAGAATCTCTGATAACTGTTGCATTTTTGCCAACTATCACTGAAATAACAACTATTACAGCAATCACAATAGTTACAAATGGAATAGACTCATTAAGGAACACAGCTGAAAACAAGATCATTAAAAACGGCTGCAAGTATTGAATTTGACTTATTCTTGCTATTCCGCCCATCGCCATTCCGCTATACCAGGCGACATAAGCTAGAAATTGACTGATAACAGCGAGGTAACTCAAACTTATCCAAGCTTGTAATGGTGCATGAAGCATATCTGCTGTCAGAGTCCTGGCGATTGGGATAATAAAAAATGGAGCGCCAATCATAATTGCCCAGGCAATCACTTGCCAGCTTCCTAATTGTTTTGCCAGCTTGCCACCTTCTGCATAACTGAATCCGAGGAGAATTACTGCTGCGATTAGTGCAATGTCGGCAATTTTCAAGTGGCCGAACCCTAGATTTAGTGCATATATTATTACGGCAAAAGACCCTATTAAACTAGAAAGCCAAAATTTCAAGGATGGACGTTCCCCTGCCCGGTACATAGCAAATCCTGCAGTTGCTAATGGCAGTAGGGCTACTTCGACCGCACCATGAGAAACGGGCAATGATACCATCGCCCAAGAGGTTAGCAGCGGAAATCCTAATACTGCACCAAGGGCGACAATAATAAGACTTTTGAATTGTCTAAGAGACGGGAGTTTTTCCTTGCGGACAAGCAATACGATTGCAACCAAGATTGCTGCAATAACTGTTCTTCCTAACCCGACAACAGTTGTTCCGAAGTAATTTACTGCAACACTTGTAGCTGGAAGTGTTAAACTAAAGCAAATAACCCCTACTAACCCAAGCAGCATACCAATTTTTTCTCTCTCCATCTGTACTTGCCTGCCTTTCATCCAAATTAATTATGACAAGTAATTATGGTAATAGTATTTTTTCAATAAAATGCTAGATTCGCTTTTCTCTCTTTTAAGGAATATTCAATGATTAAATCCAGCAGCTTACTATAAGAAATTCCGGCAGAGTGTGCACTTTTTGGCAGCAGACTGTTTTTTGTCATACCTGGTAGTGAATTAACTTCAAGCACATAGGGAATACCATCTAGAAGCATCATATCTACCCGTGCGTATACACTGCATTTCAATGACTTATAGCAGCTCATCGCAGCAGCTGAAACGAGGGCTTCAATTTCAGGCTGAAGCTGTATTACCTCTTCTATAGTTGCCGTATCTTTGTATTTCGAAGTGTAATCAAAAAACTCCCCTTTATGTTGAATAGATATTACAGGTAAAATCTTTCCATCTAAAATAGAACAAGTAATTTCCTCACCTTTTAGATGTTTTTCAATAATTGCTTCACAATCCCATTTAAATACTTCACTAATAGCAGCTTTTAAGTTTTCCCGATCATAAACAATTTTCACCCCAACACTCGATCCTCCAGAGTTAGGCTTTACAATCACTGGATAGCCCATCTGTTCAATTTCTTCCATCTTAACTTCTTCGTTCATAGTCAGGTGAACCCAATCTGGTGTTTGCACACCTTCATAACGGATAATTTTTTTCGAGATATTCTTATCCATGCATAAGCTACTTGAAAGTACACCACTACCTGTATAGGGAACACCTATAGTTTCAAGAGCACCTTGAATAACGCCATCTTCTCCAAACCTTCCATGTAGTGCAAGAAGAGCGACATCAAGGTTTTTTGCCTTATCCATTATTTCATCTTTGTAATCCAGTCTGATTGGGATAATCTCATACTTACTTTTGTCTAAATGAGCAATCATTTCTTCCCCAGTCATCAGTGATACTTTTTTTTCCGATGATACTCCGCCCATAATTACGCCAACCCTCATTTTTCTAGCCTCCATAATATTTTTTTACCGTTTCTCCTATCAATTTAATTCCAGTAATTATTTCCGCTTCTTTCAATCTTGAAAATCCTAAACGCATTGTATGATTTCCGCTGCTGTCCGTATAAAAGTCATTGCCAAGTGCAAAAACAACTCCCTTTTGTGAACACTTTTTTAGAAGCTCTCGTGAATCAATGCTCTTCTCTAGTTCAATGAAGAGATGAAGACCGCCATCTCCGGTTAGTCTTTTCAAAGGAATGTATTTTTTACAATAATGAACAGCCAATTCATATTTTTTCTTATAGACAGATCTTGCCTTTTTTATATACTTTTCGAAGTAACCATCATTTAAATACTGATACAATACCGCTTGATCTAATGTAGACGTATGAATTGTTCGGGCTCTTTTCATACTTTCTAAGTAATAAATCAACTCTTTGTCAGCTAATATCCAGCCGACTCTTAAACCTGGAAACAATATCTTCGAGAAGCTGCTTGTATAAATTACATTATTGCCGCTCCCCGCAAAAGCTGCCAATGGTGCCAAATGTGCCCCAGAATATCGCAATTCTTCATTGAATCCGTCCTCTATAATTGGTACTTGATATGTTGAAAACAGCTCCATGATTTTTATTCGTTTTTCAGAGGATGTTACGATTCCAGTTGGGTTATGGTAGGACGGGATTAAGTAAGCAAAATCATAATTATTTTTAGACAAAAGATTTTCGAGCATAGGAAGATTGACTCCGTCATCTTCCATGTCAATGCCGTCAATTTCGAAACCGTGCATCCGAAATAATTTAAGAGCAGAGTGGTGGGTTGGATTTTCACAGATAATCCGGCCATGTTTCTTACCTAAAGATGATAAAAGTATATCAAGACCTTCTGTGAATCCATTTGTAATTAATATATCTTTATCTTTAATATTAACGCCTTTCACTTCCATATAGTGAAGCAAATATTCAATAAGCGGTTTATAGCCTTTTGCATAGCCATAATTCAGGACAATGTCTCCTTCAATAGCCATGCGGTTTAGAAAAGCCCTTTTAAAATTCTCAACATCAAACAGCTTTTCATCGGGTGCGATACTATTAAAGGAAATCATGTCATTGTTTCGGCGCACTCCATGTTTCATAAGATCGAGTTTTTCTGCTAGCAGCGTTTGCTCATTCAATTTATCTGCCCAATTTACTTGAATAGAAGGAGACTTGAAAATTTCAACATGGCTAACAAAATTGCCCTTACCCTTTATCGCATATATAAGTCCTTCTTGTTCCAAATCTGCATATGCCGTTAGTACTGTATTGCGGCTGATAAATAATTCTGAGCTGAGTTCCCGTGTTGACGGAAGCTTTTGATGTTCTAGCAAGTGTCCGTTTGTTATCATTCGTTTTAAATATTCTTTTAGCTGGATATATACAGGACGCCCTTCGGTGAGCTTAAAATCATTAAACACATCATTCATCCCCTCAGTTACATTTTTGCATGCTCACAGTATTTTCAAAAGGTCCACCCAAAGTTTATTTTTAATATTAAGTGGTCTGTAAAGAATTTAAAGTCAAAAATAGATATGTAATAATAATTGATTACTTAGTATTACAGGAATATAAAAAGCCGCCAGACGGCAGCTGTAATAAATATTAGATACTTTTAATCACTTTAGCAGGATTTCCTGCCACAACAGTATTAGGTGGAACATCTTTTAAGACAACAGAACCTGCAGCAACGATGGAATTATCTCCGATAGTGACTCCAGCCAAAATAACACAGCTGCCGCCAATCCATATGTCGTTGCCTATTGTAATCGGAATTCCATAGCCACTTTTATATCGATCCTTTGGTTCAATTGCATGTCCAGCCGTATATATTCCAACATTGGGTCCAATCATACAGTTATGCCCTACTCTAACTTCTGCCATATCTAAAATTGTGCAGTTGTAGCCTGCGTAAAAGTTATTCCCGACATGAATATTGTACCCTAAATCACAGTGGAAGTTATGTTCAATGGAAGGATTTTCACCCACACTCCCAAATAATTCCTTAATAACTTCCGCCCTTTTAGCTGAATCTTCAACATCACTCTCATTAAATGCTTGAACAAGCTTATGAGCCCGAATAGTCTTCCTTTTTAAATCCTCTGTACCTCGTTCATAAAAGATTTTCTGTTTATTATTCATGTGAACTTTCTCCATGCTAGTTTTACTTATTTTAACATAGCATCTGCCTATGTTTTATGTATTTTATCTTTTCCTTTGCTAAAACTAATATTATCGAATTGGTTTTAACTAACTAAAGACAATAACTATTTCTATAACCGTAATATATTATTTCAAGATTCTTTAATCGACACTTTTCGACTATAGGGATATTATAAAAGCGTAGATAAGAGATAGTAAATAAATAAAAATATCGTAGACATTATGGGAGGAATTTATCATGACAAACTTACAAGACAAAGTAGCTATCGTAACTGGTGGTGCTTCAGGGATTGGTCTAGCAACAGTAAAGGCTTTTCTAAATAAAGGAGCGAAAGTTGTTTTAGCAGATTATAATGAAGAAGCAGGGGCTTCAGTAGAGAAGGACTTAAAAGAAAAATATGATAATGTTTTATTTGTAAAAACAAATGTTGCTGAAGAAAGTGAAGTGGAGAATTTAGTTGCTGAAACTGTTAAACAATTCGGCAAACTTGATATAATCTTCAATAATGCTGGTGTTGGTGTTCAAAAACCGACTCATGAGCTAACAGCTGAGGAATATAAACGAGTAATTGCTATTAACCAAGACGGAGTATTCTATGGTGCAAAATATGCAATCCGTGAAATGATAAAAACTGGCGGTGGTTCTATTATTAGCACTTCTTCCATCTTAGGATCAGTTGGTGAACCAACTTCCATTCCATACGCAGCAAGTAAAGGTGCAGTAAACCAAATTACAAAATCATTGGCATTAGAATATGCAGATCGCAATATTCGTGTTAACGCAGTAGCTCCTGGCTTCATTGAATCTGGCATGGTGAGCAAAGAAGCTTTAGGTGATTTTTATGATGGTTTAGTTGCAAAACACCCAATTGGCCGTTTAGGAAATCCAGAAGAAATTGCACATGCAGTAGTATTCTTAGCAGAGAATGACTTTGTTACTGGCACAACAGTTTTTGTTGATGGTGGTTATACTGCTATATAATGATGAAATAACCCACGATTGTAAACAATCGGGGGTTATTTATTTTTTATTGCTTACATGAGCTAGTTCTACACCTACTCTAACTTCCCCAAAACTCCTTACAGACAATAGTCCGCCCTTTTCTTTTAAATTAGGAAATACTAGAACAGAAATAATTTCCTTCCCTCTCTCTTCAATAAAAGCTAGATTAAAGGTCCCAAGTCGCTCACTAGCATTTATTTTTTCTCCAGGCTTAACCAAAATGTCGAATCCTTTTCCAGCCAATTCCTCTGTCTCCAAACCTAATTGCAGTAATACTTCAAATCCCTCTTCTGTTATCATTGCAATGGAATGCTGGCTTGGGGAAATATGGATTACTTTTCCTGTTATTGGTGCGTACACATCGCCGTTAACAGGTATAATTGCAAGTCCCTCTCCGAAAACTTTTCTTGAAAACCCAGGGTCCGGAACACTGTCTAATGGAATAATTTCGCCAAAGATAGGGTTGTAGATTGTGACTGAGTTTTTTCTCACATTCATTATTCTGTCTTCCCTTCCCTTTCCTGACTGTTTATATAATCGATATAGCCGAATGCTAAAGCTTCCACCACAATAAAAAATGACGAAGCTGATTGAATCCACCAATTTTTAGGATTAGGGTTCTTCGTACTTGATGCATATAAATTTATATCAGAATGTCCTGACAGCCAATTACTTTTAAAATTTGTGAGCGATATGATTTTCGTTCCTTTTACTGCGGGTATATCTAGCAAGCCCTGCAAACTGGGATTTTCCCCAGACAGTGACAGCAATATAATTAAGTCTTCTGACGTCAGCTTTTCAATAATACGTTTATACTCGTTTGTATGAGACATCCCAGGAATTAACTGAACTGGTTTACCAATTAATAAGAATAATCGCTGTAATTCAGCAGCTTGATTTGTTTGGGCAAATCCTGTTGAAATAACATAAATATTTTTACTTGTCTCAATCGCATTATAAATCGGCACAAGATCGACATTTTGTAAATATTGCATTGTTTTTTGTACATCATTAAGAATTTGGTCAAAAAGTTCGTTCTGCTCTGGAGTATCTTCTGCATCATTTATTTCCCATTTCACAAAATTTTTTAATTCACTGTATCCGCTGAACCCCAACTTCTGAGAAAATCGCAGTATGGATGATTTAGAAGCTAAACTTTTTTTAGCTAATTCGTTAATCCCCATCTTCCCTATCTTTTCTTTATTAGCAAGAACGTATTTAGCAATGGTTAAATCTGTATCACTTAAATAGTCATAGTTAGTATTAATTAATTCCTCCAGACTCATCGAAATCTCCTTCCATTAGTAAAAAAATAACAGGGTATGAACTTCACCCTGTTACTACATTTTAGCAATACAATAATTATTAATGAAGTTCTACCCAGAAGTCCTTGTTTGCTTCGATAAGATCATCTAGTATTTCTTTTGCTACACTTGCACTCGGAACCGTTCGTGAAAGTGTCAGTGCTTGCCATAGTTTTTGATAAGATTTGTCTAAATATGCTTGGACAACTAGTTTTTCAACAGATACTTGCTGCTCAATCAAGCCTTTTTGGAATTGAGGAATAGTTCCAACTGATAATGGCTCAACTCCCGCTTTGCTTACTAAACACGGAACCTCAACCATGGCAGTTGGATCAACATTCGCAATCGCTCCATTATTAGGGACGATTAAGAGCATTCTTTCATACGTATTGTACGCAAGTGCGCCGGCAAGCTGCACAATAAATTCTGCATGCTCTCCTGCTTCAATGCTTGTCCCTTCAGCTGTACCTGCTTCGGCAATACGTTTACATTCTGCAAAAACATTTTTCTCGCGATG
>JAPSHL010000127.1 GCA_031179905.1 Bacillus sp. (in: firmicutes)
GAGTAGTTCCGAAATAGTTAATGTCGCTGCCTTTTGCTGTATAAATAGGTTTGAATTGATGATTAAGGACATCGTTTTTTTTACAGACGTAAAATACAGGATCTGTTTTTCCCGCGACAAAAAGAACGTACCCATTGCGTACGTCCAAGTTTGTTCTTAATTCTGCATCCACACTTAATAAGTCGACAATACTGCTGTCTCCCCATTTCAACTCTTTGTTAGCCTGATATTTAAATTTACCAATATGCCATTTATTATTGTTGTCACGATAATAAGACCAAATCCACATTTGACCATTAATATATTCAATCCCAAAATGAGAACCATGCCCACCATTGATTGCCCACATTCGGTCTTTGATTGAACCTGTTAAATCCGTACGGGTAATGACATAACTTGAAATAGCCGTGCCATTTTTTGTGCCTTTGTATGTCTGTGACCAATAAATATCTCCTCGGTCATTATCTACCTGTGCATACTGGGCAACAGACTGGGTAAAATCGACCCAACCAGAAGGAGCAGTCATTTGCAATGTACAGAAATAGGCTGCATCTTCTTCCGAAGCAAAAAGGATTGGACCACTTATTCCATCATCGACCTGACAACGGATAGTGCTGCCGGCCACCTCAGACCCAACCGTAAGAACATTCCCTATCCCTTTATGCGCAGTTTCCCATACGGTATCGTGACTTCCATCGGGATTGATTTTTTCCCATACAAATTTTTCTTTTTCAATTTTTGGTGTGATATCCTCAATCCCATAGTAAATACGAATAATGATTCGTTTTTCGGCATCCTCTGAAAAATCCGTTCCATCTGGAGTGAAATACTCTATCTTATAAGCTTTCGCTTGTTCTGCCTCTTGTGCTGCCTGTGAAGCTTGTGCTCTTAATTCCCATATATCCTGTGGAGTGACGGCCAGGATTTCAATGAATTCCCCCAAGATGACCTTATTGTTAGTTGGATTAGCCTCGGATTCATCTAATTGAATGGTTCTTGCCGATATCGTCAGTTCAGGTTGCATAGAGAAATCCACTACTTGGATATGGTCACCCAAATTCGGATTTTCCCTGAGGTGAGCAACATCAACGGTATAATTGTATTTAGGATGATTCCATTTCTCCATTTGTTCTTTTCCCCAATCCAATAAACCACTCGGATTGAGAATTTGATCATTAACAATGTATCCTTCCAGATAGGGTCCACTATTATTGAATATGTCATTAGCATCATCATCCATAATGTACTCACGACCATTATTGACACTTGCAATAGTAACAAGTTCATTCTGGCTATCAGTACCGCCGTATACAAATAATTTAGTATACATTTCATTGTCACTGCCTGTACGTTTCAACCCTATCAGGTCATGACTGTATTCCAGGCGATTTCCCGTTGATTCCCCTAACTCCTCTACAATATCCATTAGTACCCGGATTATTTTTCCGTTATAAATTTGGACATAACCTCGAATTTCAACACTGAACTGGCTAGTGAGCTGATCCAGCCAATATTGAGCATTATTGCCCGCAGAAAATCCAAGGGACTTCGTTCCACCGAAAAAGTCCATATCTCCAATTTCTACACCAGTGCCTTGCAAGATATATTCAAATGCAGTTTGGCTACTTGCAGCACTGAATGTCTTTGCCGGGACAATCTTAGACCATAGTCTCCAGGCCACTAGGTTAATGGCATTTACAGTCTTAACGTGAGTTGGGCCAATTACATCATCTTCCCATTCAATAATTCGATAGCAATAAAAAAAGCCATCATCTCCCTGTTTTAGAAGGTGATAGCCTTGTGTCATGAATTCTGTTTCCCTATATCCGTATGGGACACTGATTTGCAAAGTATCTGATCATATTTTCCCCTGATCATCGGCGATTTTTACGGACCGTAGATCATTATAAAACTTGCAGCCTTTCCCGTTTAAATCGAGGACTCCACACACATTTAAGTCAGGATCTAAAATCGTATACAATCTATCACCTCCTAATTCTTAGTTGGCCTATACTCATAGTACCAATCAGCTTCGTCAAGGTCCGGTTCGAAAGCAAATGTTTTTTGAATCTCACCTTGCATAATCGGGAAATCAGAACCGATATAAAAATTCTCCATAAACGGTGCACCATTTTTGTAAACGGTACGATCTTCTGCATTAATCTTGATTTCATCTCCCTTATTGGCAATGACGGTTGGTGCTGTTGCAGAATTATTCCCACCATCAATGATGTTCCATACTTTCACATCAGTTAGGGCCATATTGTTATTCTTATAGGACTTTGGTGGATTTGCTGCATCCTCTGCAATATCCATCTTTGCCGTATAGAACGCAATTCCTGCTAGTTTCTTATTTGAAAATTGATTTTTTGTATCCGTCCAATTCACAATGATGGGCTTATCCCAAAGAGGATTTGAGTCGGAATCAAGCTTTAGAATATAAACTTGATATTTGTTACCGATTTTCTGCAGTCTTAAATATCCATAGAAATCGGTAAATGTGCTTGTTGAGGAATCTTGGTCAAGCTTCACTGTTTTCCATTGCTGAACTGTTTTTGTTTTTCCTTTTGATGTCACTTTCTTTGTACCTGCACCTAATTTTATTGATTTGGTACTTTTCTTTTTTTTGTACAATTTCCCTTTACCCGCATAAATTTCTTTAAAATTACTAGACGTTCCGATTTGGAATTGGACAGCTACTTCTTCACTATTGCCGACATCTTTCAGCATGATTTTCCCAAATCTGACCCCATTTTCATCCAATAAATAGACTTCGCATTTACCGCGTGCACGAGGGTAATATTGATAATTGTACATCCTAACCAGTAACCTAAAATTTTCGTATGCATTTGGTAGCCATTGTTGTCTAACTGGCCCATGCCATTTACTATTGTTTGTGGATGGTCCGAAGTTTGAAACTCCATTAGAGTCAAGAGCAACCTTTATCGCATTCGCAGTGCTTCTCATTTGACCACTGGGGATGCCGTTTTCAATTGTAAAGGTTAGGTTACTTTGTGTAATTTCTGTCCAGGTAGCCAAAGTATTACAAGAATCATGAAGTACAAGTGGTTCCTTATTTATTGGTAATTCCCCTGTGTCCGGATCTACGTCTGCCCCTAAGTAAACATAATTCCCATCTTCATCGGTAATGGCTATTTTAGTAACACTCTTTTTAGGCAAACAAGTAAAAATGGGATAGCAATCTGCCGTCCCATCTGGAGTAATCGTTGTTGGATTTGAAATCATATCATGGCTTTCATATTCACCGTATCCCTTTGGGTCACTACACGAAAAAGTTAAAGTACATGTAGCCCAATGAGTAAGAGCAAGCCGTTCTGGAACTGTTATGTTTGTAAAATGACCGTAATAAGTAATATCCGTTTCATGACCGAAAATCATGGGGAATTCACCATCACCAAACGTCATTGTCAATTCTGCTAATCGATGAATTTTTTCCACTCTCTCCGATTCAGATTGAGCTTTGATTGTGATTTCAATATCGAAAACTCTCTGTCCATAGTTATTGCCTAAAAATAAATCCCGACCATACCGGGAACATCTTGAGTTGTCTCGGTGATTTCAGGGGTAACAGGTCTCTTGATTTCATTAATTATTACACCTATTTCTTTTTCTAGGTCAATTCCACAGAAGATGACTGAAGTCATATGGTTGCTACCCCCTTGAAAATATTCCTTACGCGAACTTGCTTATCGTTTTCTTTCTTGTTAGCATCAAATATTTGCTTGGAACCAATATAGACATCAGTTTCCTTTAAGACAAGCTGTGTTAATAGCTGGATCTGTTTTGTCATCAGGTTAATCTGTTCATCTTGCTTATTGATAATGGCAGAGTAATCGGTGCTACGTTCACCCTTTATATTAGGCAGCTGGTTTGGTCTTTTATTACCTTGTATGTCTTTACCAGCCAAAGCGAGAAGTTTCATGGCATCTGTTCTCCGGTTTGGGTCAGTAGGAATAACCCACTCAGGCCATCCGCCTTCTGCAAGATTATACATGCCCGCATTTTTAATAAGACCACCTGTTTTATATCCATGACCATGACCGATAACTCCAAGCATATTTGAGCCATAACGACTTTTAGCGTAGTTCATACCTGCAAGTAAGCTATCCAGACCGTTCTTCCAATTCTTATGGCCTGGGAATGAAAATGCGGAAAATGTTGGCGGGATCACCTGGACGAGGCCGCGTGCAAGTTGTCCACTGTAATAGTTGACATCTTTTACCCCTGATGACTGGATAGCGTGTGGATTACCACCTGATTCCGATTTAATTTGACGTAACCATGCATCTTGAAAAGCCCTTGATGTAGGTAAACCATTCATTGACAAAGCTTTAATGACAGTACTTCTCCAACGTTCTACACCAGCGCCAACAGGGTTATTACTGCTACCTCCGCCGCCTAATGCAAACTTATCCATTAATCCTTTAACCCAATCAGTACCCATACTTATCATTGATTTAATTGGACTGCCTGTTATTTTGTTCATCCAGCTAGGAATTAGTGAGTCTTTCAAATTAAACTTCTCAAAGGTTTTTCCTAAAAGATGTTTTGGTCCTTTTAACATCCAATCGAAATAGTTACCCGTTCCTTTTTCATATCCATTAAAACCATGGCTTTTTAATAGCTTTTCAGTTTTATCGTTTGGTAAAACGCTTGATCCTTTTGATAGATATCTAAGCTCTGGACCGAGTGATCCTGAAAGGTAAGTCCCGACTTTAGGATCGTGAATTAATTCTCGACCTTTTTCTGATGTGATTGCAATCCCATCAGCAGGATGCCCACCTTTGGGTGTACCCTTTGCATACGCTAATTCTTTAGGTGGCTTTGCAACGCTTTTATTAGTAGTTAAGGACGGAGCATCTTTCGTTTTACCTTGTCCAAATATCTTTTTGAACCAATCAACTGCCTTCTTTACACCGCCAACCATATCGTCCCAACCAGTAAGCACCTCGCCTGTTTCCCAATTCACATCGTGAATATGGTCTTTCGCTTGTGCCTTTGATGCTTTGACCACACCTTGATGCATTTTTTTTGCCTTTTCAATAGACTTATCTCTCTGTTTCTCTGCTAGTCTAATTATTTCATTAGCTTCTTCAGCAGAGATGGAGCCTGTCTCATCACGTTCACGAATGGCAGCTGCTTGAACATTTTTGAATTTTTCTTTTGCTTCTTTAATAGATCCGTCTTTAGCTTTCTTACTCTCAGCTACAGTTTGTGCTGCCATTCTTGCTGAGATATTACCAGATTCCCGTTTTAATCTATCCATGATAGCTAGTTGCTCAACTTCGCCATTTGACAAAGTTTTAACCGCCATATCCATCATTTGTTGTTTTATTGCATTAATCTCTGCCTTTTCAACTTTAGAGGTTTCGCGCTTTTGTGCAACAGCTCTATCCGTGATTTCTTTAACTTTGGCCTCATATCCTTGAATTTTTTCTAATTTCTCTTGATTAGATGTTTCCATTTTCCCAAGTAATTCTTGTTCATAACTATCTTTAAGCAAGTTACTTTCTTTAAAAAGACCTTGAATATGCGTGGTGCTATCTTCGAAATCTTTCTTTAAACTGGCTGAAATTGTTCCGCCCATTTTACTGAACGTACCTACCAGGCTATCAGCCATTTCTTGAGAAACAGCTTTACCTGAAGAAGATAAGAGGTTTAATTGTACAGTAGCATCGTCATTCAACTTCTTGTATCCTAAAACAGCTTTAGTTGTTGAATCAGAAACCTTATTGCCAAAATCGGTTAGTGTGGGGATTTGTTCTTCTTTTAAGTGTTTATATAGCTTTATACCACCGGATATGAGTTCTGGAATAGCAATGGTAGCTAATAATCCGATTGGGCCTCCCAGGGCGCCTGCGCTAAGACGTGCTGCACCTAATCCTTTTGTAAGAGTACCTATACCACCGGCTGAAGCAAGGGCAGTCTTCCCAAATCCAAAAACAGCTTTTCCGCCTTTTAATATTTCCGGCAAGAACATAGTGGCAATTCCTGCTACTGCTCCCCATTTACCCCCAAACATGGTCATCGCTCCGCCCGTGGCTACTGCGCCACCTCGTAGAGCTCCCAAACCTTTTGTGGACTTCGCCATTGCAACATTCGCTGTATTCATCTTTGTGGAGGCAACTAATGCAGAATTACCAAGTTTAGTCACAGAGGTACTGGTCAGCGCTGTTTGAACGCGGTATTTTCCGAACAGGCCAATTCCTTTTCCAAGTCCTGCAGATAATACACTTACTCCTGTTGCCGCGCTACCTAATAAAGATAGAAGCACACCAACTGCAGTTCCTAGACCTAAAACAACAACTGATAACGCTCCACCTATGGCAATGGTATGTTTCATAGATGGCGATAAATTATTGAACCATTCCACACTAGATTGAATATGTTCAGCAAGCACTCTCAGTGGTGGAAGGAGTTCTGTTCCAATGCTTATGCCAGCAGTCTCTAACGCACCTTTTAATTCTTCTATGGTACCTTTAAGGTTATCAAGCTTCTGTTTAGCAACATCTGATGCCTTAATCTTATTTAAGGCCGTCGTCATACCGTCTATGCCTTTAGCGCCTTCTTTGTAGAGAATATTACCTGCTCGGATAGCATCTGAACCAAACATAGTATTTAAAGCGTTTTGTCGCTGTTCGTCATTCAATCCTGCCATCGACTTCTTTAATAAACCTGCAATTTCAGACATAGATCTAATTTCGCCCTGTTCATTGTAAAAGGCGCTGGAATTCAAACCTGATGCTTCCGTAACTCTGTCATAGGCCTTTTTCAGGTCTGCTTTTGATGCAGCTGCTCCGGCTTCTTGTTTGGCTAATAATTTCAAGCCCTCTTGAATACCCTCCACACTTCTTTCAGTAGGGGTGATTCCCTTATCAACTAAGTACTTATAGCCTGCTGATACGTTATAAGCTGATAATCCTAATTCGTCGAACTGCTCTCTTGCCGCCTTTGTATGCGGGGAAAGGTTTAGCAACATGGTTTTCAGGGACGTACCTGCATCGCTTCCCTTTAATCCGTTTTGTGCAAATACACCAAGGGTTGCGCTTGTTTCTTCAAAGTTAAGCCCTACACCACTTGCAACCGCTGAAACTGCTGACAAAGCGAAATTCATTTCACTAACCTTTGTCGCTGAAGCGTTGGCCGCACCTGCTAGAATATCTGCAGCACGGGTGACAGAAATATTATCATCTTTAAAAGCATTTAACGCAGTGGATGCAATTTCCGCAGCATCAGCAAGCTCTAATTCACCAGCTGTTGCAAGGTTTAAGGCTCCACTTAGGCCGCCGTCTAATATATCTTTCACAGATACACCAGCTTTGACTAGTTCTTCAATTCCCTGGGCAGCTTCAGTAGCTGAATACTTTGTTTTCTCACCCATGGTTATGGCCAAATTTTCAAGTTCTTTACCAAACGATTTAGCTTCTTCGGGGGACATAACAGACTTCATAGATGAAATCTGAGATTCAAAGTCCATAGCCTTTTTTGTTGCGAAGGCTAAACCTCCTCCAACAGCTGCTGTCGCCACACCAAATGAGCTAGTCATTCCTTGCCCAACTTCGCTCATTTCTTGCCCTGTTTTATTCAACTTACTTGAATAGACAGTTAATCGTTTGGTCATCCTGCCCCAACCTGATTCTACAAGTCGTTGCTCTTTTTGGAGATTTTTAAATTCATCACCAACTCTGCCGGTATAGCGTTCTAAGTTTTTTAAAGAAGCCACTTCGTTGTTATAGCTTTTAGCTGCTTCATCTGCCTCTTTAGAACCTTCCCCGTGCTCTTTTACCATTTTTTCATAACTTTTTCGAGCTTTATCAGTGACAGCCTTTTGAACTTCTAATTTAGCATTTAGTCCTTGTAATCGAGTTTCGTATTTTCCTAATGATCTATCATTACGATCGAACGCGGACATATTTGCCTTCATTGCGCTATTAACTAATTTTAATTTTTCTTTCAAATCAGTTAATCCACTATCAAGCTTTAACGTATCCAAACCAAGCCCTATCGATAATCCTTCAATTTTCTCCATTAATTCACCCTCCCTTCACATGCCAAAAAAGCCCCTATCCTCCAAATGCGGCAATTAGGGACTTTTCTTTTTTCGGCTTATTTTGTTCGCTAAGGATTTGAATAAAAAAATGGAAAGGCATATTTAACACTTCATTGATGTCCTTCCCGTTTTTCGCTAAGTCAAAGATGAGTTTGTCCATGTATTCCTTTTGTTTGGAAGGAGAAAAGTCCTCATCCGTTAACCTTTCTTCTCCATATACTTTTTTGTTTCTTCATTTTGGTACCCTCGTGAAACGAATAGAATTTGTTCTTCAAGTATAAGAGCAGCATCGGGTGCATGCAGGCCATTGATTAAGTCTTGGGTTGAAAATTGCTTGTTGTAAATTTTATTGGCTACAATATCAATCATCCTATCGAACAAATCTTTTTCAGTTAATGTTTCCTTTTCGATTTCTTCTTGAATATCAATAGCCTCGTATACTACGGAAAATGGAATAAAAACGGGAGTTAAGAATGTTTCTGTAATAACTTCTTCTCCCTTCACTTCTTTCACCAATTTGATCATGTTACGTTTCAAGTTAGCCATTTCAACACATCTCCTTTTCTAATAAAAAAAAGCAGGATTACTCCTGCTCCTTGATTTCCTTGATTAATTGTTTACCAATTTTATTTTCAGCAGAAGATAGTTCCTTAATACGCTCTGCTTTAACCTTTTTATTTGCCGGGCTTGGGAAAATATCGCCTTTAGCGTACACCTTATTTTTATCTTGTAAGTCTTTAAAATCATGGATTACTTCATACTTTTTCATGCATTACGCCCCCTCAGGTACAGTAGTGCCAGGATATGATTGGCCGAATACTGCAGTGAACAAGGCATCACGCTGTACAGTTACACCTTTAGCATCCCGTCCAAAAATAACGGATTTTTCCTCATTAAAACCAGCAACTTCACGATCCATAAATTCAGCAGAAATTTCTTCAGAAGAAAACTCCACACCATCTTCTTTTGTTTTGCCTTCCATATTCGGGCGCATGAAAATACCTTTCGTTAAGCCTACCCATTCTTTTGATCCATCTTCATAAGTTTTTGCAAACACACAAGCCACATATGGAGGTGTGTCGTTAGAACCATAAGAATATAAGCCTCCTGCTGCTTTTTCCAATCCGAACAGTACGGCTTTATCCTCATCGGGCAACTTGTGGAACGCAGATGTAATGGTCGTATTCCCACTAGATACTGCAATTTCTGCCGTTTGATTATCACCATACGCCCTTACTGCTTCCTGTGGCATTTCAATACTGATAGTTTGTAAAAACTTCACTCGTTCTGGTGTTCCTAAGGTTACTGCAGTTCCTGTTTCATCAATCGCTGCATAGTAAAATTCATCTACCCCTGTGGAAGCTCTATAACTTTTTTCTGCCATTCTATTTCACTCCTAATTTAAGTTTTTTAAATCTCGAATTCTTCTGTGTAAGCCTTGCCTCGATACCTTCGAGCATCTCGATAGATACCTGTGTCCTCATCGTACTCATCCACACCGCCAGCAAAATAACCAAACCCAATTGATCTCATAGACTTTTGAACACGCTTGGACATTTCCTTTGTCACTAACCGGTTTTTCGTCCATACATCAATTTGATATAGGTAATCGTCTGTGATGGGCTCGTTATCACCATAATCGGCTGATTGTGGAGGGCCTAACGGATCGATTACGATGTATGGTCCGGTTATGTCACCTGTAGGTGGATATTCGTAAAATTTAATGCGCCCAGATGCCTGCTCTTTGATGTACTCATCAGCTAGAAGTGCATTGTAAATAACCATCATCATATCCATTAGATTCCCTCCTTTATCACCCTTTTGATGGTATCGCGATATTGCTTTTCTGCATTTCTCATGGCTCTGGCTATAGCTCCCTTACCTTTTGGATTAGGGTTTTTCACAGTGCCAAATTCATTCAAGTGAATAATCCTATAACGACCTTCAGGACCTTTCCAATGTACCTTCACACCACGAACTCCATTTATGTTCATTG
>JAPSHL010000358.1 GCA_031179905.1 Bacillus sp. (in: firmicutes)
AACTAGTGCTTTAAAAGTTGCGCTAATGGTTGGAGGAAACATCATTGAATAAAGATCAACAATTAATGAGTTTAATAAATGCTGCCCAAGTTTTGACATCCACATTGGACTTGGACAAAGTACTTCATCAGCTGATTAAGGAAACTTTGAATGTAATAGACGGTGCCGATGCTATTCTGCTGTTTGTTTATGATAAACGGACAGGCAGATTAAAAGCCAAAAATGGGGTAGGTGTTGAGCTGGAATATTTGCAGGAAATTAAACTACATCCTGGCGAAGGCATGACTGGCAAAACATTCATGAGCAAAAAAGGACAAATATTCAGTCATGTGCAAGAAACGGAAAGAGGGATGGAAAATATCAGAGGTGATAATAAAAGTCTATTTCAAAAGGCTGTAGGCGGTTTCCGTTATCATCCTGTCAGTACAATCTGTGCTCCCCTTTTATCTAAAGATGAATGCATAGGTGTTTTGACAATCGATAGTTTTTCCGAAAACGTTCATTTTACAAACCATCATCTTCT
This sequence comes from Bacillus sp. (in: firmicutes), assembly GCA_031179905.1. GTDB lineage: Bacteria > Bacillota > Bacilli > Bacillales > Cytobacillaceae > Niallia. Next base: position 524 of record JAPSHL010000358.1, read on the forward strand.
ACTATTGGAAACATTTGCAGCACAGGCAAGTATTGCAATTGAAAATGCGAAATTTTTCGCAGATACGGAGCGCTCTAAAAAAATTCATGCTGAACTTGCAACAGCCTCTATTAATCAGAAAGGATTTGAAGAAATAACAGGTACTTTATCACAGCTGATTAATGAAGAGGTATGTGTATACAATGAGTTTTTTGACATCCTTTCAGCATCGTCCACTCTAGCAGAAGACTTGGGAACCGTAAACAAAGCAGCAATTATTTCTATTTATAATGAAGACATGCAAAAAGACGGCAGTTTGTACTGCAAAAAAGAGAGAATTAAGCTGATTCCCATAAAAACAGATGCGAGAATTGTAATCGGACTTTTAGCTATCTTTAATGTTGAGCAAGATACTCTAGATACATTAGATTTGCTGGCGATTGACCTTGCTAATAATATTTTTACACGGGAAATCATCGGTCAGCAAAAGTTGCTCTCTGATTATTATAAATACGAGGGATATTTATTAGATCAGCTTTTGAGCCAGAGACTGGACTCCTTTTCCGGTCCACAAAAAAGCATTATTGGTCTCTCTGACAACTATCGCTATCTATGCATCAATATTCAAATTCCAAACCAACTTCTTGAATTTGAGAAGTTAAATATGAAGATGCAGCATTTTCACCTTGTATTATTTCGGGAGATTAAAAAGCTGAATTATAAAGTATTAGTCTCCGATAAGAATATGGAATATGATGTGTTAGTTATGGTGCATGACAGAAAGTCAGAAGAAGAAATAACCGAGCTGTTTTGCTCTTTCTTTAAAGAATTAAAAGAGAAGCTTGCCGAAATGATTCAATTTGATTTTCACGTCGGCATCGGCAGGTTGATTTTACAGATAAATGAAATTCAAAGCTCATACAGGGAAGCAAAAATTTGTTCTGATTATATAAAAGAAAACAGCAAGGATTTATTTGTATTGTCGTATAAATCACTTGGTATTTACCGGTTGTTTATTAAACAAGAGCAGGAAGAAATCCGTGAGTATGTAAAAAGCACGATTGGTCCGTTGATTGACTATGATAAAACAAACAGTACCGATTTATTGTCTACGTTAGCAATGTATATGGAGAATAAGCAAAACATGACACTCACCGCCAGACAGTGTTTTGTCCATTTGAATACCATTAAGTATAGACTGCAAAATGTGAAGGAGATATTAGGAGTTCAGCTGGAGGGTAAGGAGATGTTTGAGCTTCAGCTTGCTATTTATCTATACGAATATTTAAAAAAAGGGATTGGAAGGCAGTAGCTAAAAAGATGTTAGTATTCGTCTTTTTATAGTTGTATTAGCTAGAGCAGACAAAAAGGTTTCAGTTAATTTGTCTGCTTTAGATATATTAATAATTGTCGAACTATTCTACAATTTCTAAATAATGATACAAATTATGAGGGGGTACAGCATGGATACAACAGCAGCAAGCAGGCTGGATGAGCTTCTTTTATCTGACTATGATTATACACTTGATTATAGAGGCGTTTCAGGTAAAAGACTAGCGCAAAGGCTGTATGAATTATCAAGGATTGGTTTGACAGACGAAAACGGTTCTTACAGAATCGGCTTTTCTGCAGAGGAAAAGGAAGCGAAGGCGCTTGTCGCCAAATGGATGACAGAGGCGGGGCTTCAGGTTAAACAAGACGAAGCAGGCAATATCATTGGCAGATTGGCAGGTAAAGAGAATGAGCTTCCTGCTGTTCTTTCCGGTTCCCATGTAGACAGTGTTCCAAATGGAGGGCATTTTGATGGACCGTTAGGTGTTCTTGCTGCCTTAGAGGTAGTCGAAGCATGGCGAGAAACTGGTTTCAAGCCGATGCATCCATATGAAGTCATTATATTCTCAGATGAAGAGGGGGCAAGATTTAATGGGGGCCTGACCGGGAGCAGAGCAATGACAGGCGACATTGATGTCAAAAACCAGCTGTGCTTAGTCGACAGCCAAGGAGCTAATTTTCAAACTGTTATTGAAAATAACGGGTTAACAGTTGATACTTTCTTTCAAGCCAAAAGAGACTTGTCAAAAATCAAGGCATATGTTGAGGTCCATATTGAGCAAGGAAAGCGGCTTGAAAAAGAGAATCTTCCAGTCGGTATCGTGACAGGCATTGCAGGTCCAAGCTGGTTGAAAATCACTTTAACAGGTGAAGC
>JAPSHL010000359.1 GCA_031179905.1 Bacillus sp. (in: firmicutes)
GTGTATAACCAACCGCCAGTTTCGCTGCCATTCTGGCAATCGGGTAGCCTGTCGCCTTTGAGGCAAGAGCAGATGATCTGCTGACCCTTGGATTTACTTCAATCAGATAATACTTTTTGCTGTTAGGATCTAGAGCAAACTGAATATTGCAGCCGCCGATAATTCCTAAAGCAGAAATAATCTTGATTGATGCAGAGCGGAGCATCTGGTATTCCACATCCGTCAATGTTTGTGAAGGAGCAACAACAATGCTGTCGCCTGTATGGATACCTACTGGATCAATATTTTCCATATTACAAATCGTAATGCATGTATTCATGCTGTCACGCATTACTTCATACTCTACTTCCTTAAAGCCCGCAATGCTTCTCTCCACTAGACATTGGCCGATGGCACTTTCTTTAAGACCACCGCTGACGAGTCTTTTGAAATCCTCCATGTTGTCAGCAATCCCGCCACCCGTTCCTCCCAATGTGTAGGCAGGACGTACAATAATCGGAAAGCCGATTTCTTCAGCAAATTCAATTGCTTCATCAACTAAATGAACAATTTTGCTTTCAGGAACTGGTTCATTCAATTCATACATAAGCTGGCGGAAGGCTTCACGGTCTTCTCCCTTTTTAATGGATTCAATAGAGCTTCCTAACAGCTTAACATTATGCTTTTCTAAAATTCCTTGTTCGCTTAATTGAAAAGCAAGATTTAGGCCAGTTTGCCCGCCTAATGTCGCAAGCAAACCATCCGGTTTTTCCTTCTCAATAATCATCTCAAGTACATCTGGAGTAAGCGGTTCAAAATAAATCGAATCTGCAAAAGTCTGGTCTGTCATGATTGTTGCTGGATTATTGTTAACAAGGATGACCTGGTAGCCCTCCTCCTTTAATACCATACATGCTTGTGTACCTGCGTAATCAAACTCTGCCGCTTGCCCGATAACAATCGGACCGGAACCAATAACTAATATTTTTTTAATGCTGTTGTCTTTAGGCATATGCAAAAACTCTCCCATTGTTTGCTTTAACATTTTCTATAAATTCATCAAATATATAATGTCCTTCTGAAGGTCCTGGATTTGCTTCCGGATGGAATTGCACTGTCTGCAAAGGATAAACATTATGTGTCATGCCTTCCACAGAATTATCATGCAAGTTAAAGAATCTCGCCTCACAGCCAGTATTTGCAAGACTGCTTTCTTCCACGACATAGCTGTGATTTTGGGAAGACATAATCACTTTGTTGTTTCTCTTGTCATAGACAGGATGGTTTGCACCCCTGTGTCCGAATGACAGCTTTGTTGTATTACCGCCAAGAGATAATGCAGCAAGCTGATGACCAAGACAAATTCCTAATGTAGGATATGCTTGGATCAACTGCTTTATTGTTGGCAGTACACTCGTAAGCTCTTTTGGATCTCCTGGTCCGTTTGACAGCAATATCCCATGCGGCTGCAATTTCTTAACTTCCTCAAATGCAGTGTCATATGGAACAACAGTAACCTTGCAGCCCCTCTCTACAAGGGCATCAAGCATACTTTCCTTTTTGCCGAAATCAACTAGCACGATATGATAGTCGCCTTCGCTGTATGATTGATATGCCTTTTCTGAAACTTTCGGTACTTTTAAATCCTTTATTAAAGAAAAGTCTGCCTTATCAACTTCCCCTTCTCCTGAAATAATGGCAGGCATTGAGCCTTCTTTGCGGATGTTTTTAACGATTGATCTCGTATCAACATGACTCAACAAAGGTATATCCCATTTTTCCAAGTATTCAGCCAAAGAATGTTGGGACTGATAATGGTATGCCTGCTTGTTTGCTTCATAAACGACTACACCTTTGACATGCGGCTTTTTACTTTCAAAATCTTCTTTGTTGATTCCATAGTTTCCTATAAGGGGATACGTAAAGACGATGATTTGGTCTTTATAAGAAGGATCCGTCAAAACCTCCTGATATCCTGTCATTCCTGTAAAGAAGACAATTTCACCACAAAGTGTTTCATTTGCTTTTGTAACAAATTTCCCTTTATATTTCGCTCCATTGCTTAAATGCAAGTATCCTTCCATCTCCGCACACCTCTATAATTCTTGTATATTTATTGTAAATTTCTTATAATTATACATCACAATGCAAAAAAATACATCTTAAATTGCAACATTGCTGTAAAATTTTAGTTTACTTGCTAATATTGATACTGCTTCATCCAACTGTTCTGTTGTAATATTCAAGCTTGGAAGAAGGCGTATCACTTTTTCTCCCGCATTTAGAACAATCAATCCTGACTCTCTTAAATCTCCAAGCACATTGGCAACTGGTACTTCTAGCTCTATTCCTATTATCAGACCTAAACCACGGATATCCTTCACAGCTGTATTTTCTTTCAGCTTTTCAGTTAACAAACTGATAAGAAATTCGCTTTTTTGCTCTACTTCTTGCAGGAAGCTTTCTTCAAAAATGATCTCCATTGTTTTTGTCGCTGCCGCCATTGCCAACGGATTGCCTCCGAATGTAGTGCCATGACTGCCAGGTCCAAAGAATTCTACCAACTCTTTTTTCGCTGCAATCGCTCCAACTGGTATGCCATTTGCTAAGCCTTTAGCTGAAGTGATGATATCTGGATTTAAGGAGAAATGCTGGAATGCAAATGGTTTTCCCGTTCTGCCGATTCCTGTTTGAATCTCATCAATGATTA
>JAPSHL010000010.1 GCA_031179905.1 Bacillus sp. (in: firmicutes)
TTGCTGCTTTAGTTAAAGAGCATGGACTATATAATGCATATAGACTTGCTGTTGCACCGACACAATCTATTGGGTATATCCAAAATGCTACTGCATCTGTAATGCCTGTCGTTAACCAAATTGAGTCCCGCACATATGCAAACTCGACGACGTATTACCCAATGCCTTATATGGATGAAACGAATTTCTGGTTCTACAAATCAGCATTCGATATGAACCAATTTAAGGTAATGGATTTGATTGCTGCAGCGCAAGAGCATGTTGACCAAGGCATCTCGACAATTCTTTATGTAAACTCTGACGTTTCCACAAAAGAATTGGCACGCTATTACATTTATGCTAACGAAATTGGATTGAAATCACTATATTACACACGTGCCCGCAACTTGGCGATTGACGAATGTATCGCATGTGCAGTTTAATGATATAACATGGGGAGTTAGCAACTCCCCCTTTATTTTTGGTTACACTGGGGGAAAGAAAATGACTAAGTATGCTGTTAACTGGAATCAGCATGAAGATGATTATACACAGATGTTTTATACACAAAATACGAGACAGTTTTGGCTGCCAGAAGAAATCAGTCTTTCATCTGATAAAAATACTTGGGGAGAAATGTCGCCAGTAGAGCAAGACACTTACATGAAAGTGCTTGGCGGATTGACATTGCTCGATACAGAGCAGGGCGGAGAAGGCATGCCGCTAATCAGCATGCACGTAAGCGGATTACAGCGTAAAGGCGTGCTTTCCTTTATGGGAATGATGGAGCAAATCCATGCTAAATCTTATTCGACAATCTTTACAACTCTTGCAACAGAGGAAGAGATTGACCACGTATTTGACTGGGTTCACAATCACCCGCAATTGCAGAAAAAAGGTAAGCTGATCTCTGAATACTACCAAAAGCTGTTCAAACCAGAAGTAAGCAAGTATGACTTGTATATGGCTACAGTTGCTTCTGTTTATTTGGAATCATTCCTATTTTATTCCGGATTCTTCTATCCACTATTTTTGGCAGGACAAGGAAAGCTGACAGCTTCTGGAGAAATTATAAACTTGATAATTCGCGATGAAAGTATTCACGGTGTTTATATCGGATTAATTGCTCAAGAGCTTTATGGTCAGTTGACTATTGAAGAGCAAGAACGTGCTGCAAAAGAAAGACTTGATCTAATGGAAACTCTTTATCAAAATGAGCTGGAGTATACACAGGATTTATACGGGAAAATTGGCCTTGTGGACGAAGTAAATAAATTCATCCGTTATAATGCTAATAAAGCATGTATGAACCTTGGGTATGAAGCTGTATTTGAGTCAGAGGCAATCAATCCAATCGTTGAGAACGGGATGAAAACTGACACGAAAAACCATGACTTCTTTTCCGTTAAAGGAAATGGTTATGTAAAAGCAACTAAAGTTGAGCCATTGGCAGACGATGATTTTGTGTTCGACTGGAGAACAAACGAATAACCAGTGAAACTAGCTTCTATTTGGAAGCTGGTTTTTTTTGCAGGTTCAGTGAGTGGACTCTTTTACAAGCAGAGTTATGGGCAGAAGAACGGTTTTGAATTATAGCTAAAAATAAGGTTTTGGTATATAATAAACAGGAACGTATATTCTTATTTATGTAGGAAGGTGCCCAATGAACGAAAGAAAGCTTGTCTTGTACATCGCTCAAAGCTTAGATGGTTATATTGCTACAAAAGACGATTCACTCGAGTGGTTATTCCATGTTGAGGGAGAAGGGGATAATGGTTATTCTGATTTCTATGAGTCAGTTGACACTATTCTTATTGGTAATCGTACATATGATTGGATTATGGATTTTGAAAAGGGGAATTTCCCGTATAAAGGAAAAGAATGTTATGTATTTTCAAGGACACCTAAAGTGAATACAGAGTATGTTCAATTTGTACAGGGAGACATTTTGCCATTTGTGAACAAGTTAAAAAAACAATCAGGCAAAAATATTTGGATGGTCGGCGGCGGTAATTTGCTTCATCCATTTCTTGAAGAAAACTTGATCGAAGAATTGATTGTAACCATTGCACCAACTGTTATCGGAGACGGCCTTCCGTTATTCAAACCAGGTGACTATAAGCTGAACCTCAAGCTAAAAGGAACTCGAACCTTTAATCAATTTGTTGAACTACATTATGAAGTTAAGAAATGAAAGCTTTAAAAAAGTCTGCAGCAAAAGATGCAGACTTTTTCGTTATCCTTTAGCTAATAATTGCTTATTCAGTTCATTGGCGGCATGGATTGCTTTTTTGTCAGTCAATATGTCTCCAGGCTTGTTACCAGTGCCTAGAATATAGCCAGCAAATTTAGTCCCAATAAAATCAAAGATATATTGAAATTGCTGGATCATCGGAAGCCCCTTTATATCAGGTGAATCTCCGCCAACAGCAATAACATATGCTTTTTTCGCTGACATAATCTCTTTAAAATCCGGATAGTTAGAATCTCTTAACATTTGTGACCAGCAATCAACAAAGTTTTTCATGATTCCTGTCATGCTGTACCAATAAATAGGTGTAGCGAATAAGATAATATCATGTGGGAGAATGCGATCTATAACTGAATAATAATCGTCCTTTCTATCCTGAAAGCCAGATTCTTCGTGCCGCATATCAATAATTGGGTCAATATGAAAATCTTCTAAATAAATTTTTTCCGCCTTTACCCCTTTAATTACTCGGTCTGTCAGCAGTTCTGTATTTCCATTTGGGCGGTTTCCACCATATATAACTGCAACTGTCATGATAAATTTCTCCCTTCCTGCAATCGTTAATACTATTTTATGTGGATTAAACAAATAATTAAAGCAAATAATTTTGATTGAATAAATCAACAATTTCGATGGAAACAGCTACTCTATTATTATTTTTCATTTGTAAGTATTTCTCTGTTCAAAGTTAAGGGAACACTAAGGAAAAGATGATAAAATAGCAAGTAGCGGAGGGGAATGATGAAGAAGAATTTTATTCATTTAATAGAAACAGAGCTTTTAAAGAAAGTAGTATTAAAAAGGGAGAAAGTGCATAATCCAGTTGTTGTAGAACGGATTCCGCTCGGATGGAAATGTGTTGGGGTCGGCAATTATGCAGCTGTATTTATGTATAATACAGAACCAGACCTAGTTGTCAAAGTCAATATAGTTGATAAGGAGAATTTAAAAGAGGAAGCAGAAATATACAGAAGATTAGGCGAACATCCCAGCTATTCTCATTTAGTGTATGAAGGAGCTAATTATTTAGTCCTGAAAAGGCTGAAAGGAATCACTCTTTATAATGCTTTTGCAAAGGGGATTAGAATCCCTGAACAAGTCATAGAAGATATTAATGAAGCACTGGAATATGCGAAAACATGCGGGCTAAATCCATATGATATTCATGGGAAAAACGTGATGATGAATGATGGCAGAGGTTATGTTGTAGATGTCTCAGATTTTCTAAAACAAGGAAAAGATGAGAAATGGGAAGATTTAGTTAAGGCATATTACAAAATATATTTAAAAACTATCTATAAGTATCCGGTGAAAATTCCTTTTAAAGCATTGGATGTTGTGAGACATTCCTACCGATTTTACAAAAAAATCAGACGCAGACTCTATTGGCAGGGCCAATAAGAAAGTTTCTTTAAAGGAAAATTATCGAAAAGCTGGCGTAAAATGTTGTCAGCTTTTTTTTATTGTCAAAAAAATCTGCTTGAAAGTGTTTCATTTTCTATTGACATAAACTATAAACAAGATTATGATTGATTAACCCAATAATGATTATCATTCTCAATAACGTCAATTTAGAAGGGAGAATATAAACAGAAAGGCTAGTAATACAACAGCAATATATACATACTATTTTATATTAAAAGGGGTAGCAAACAGTGAAGAAAAAACTTATTCCATTCATTCTTCTTCTCGTATTAATAATTAGTGCATGTGGAAACAAGACAACGGGAACATCAGGCGGAGAAACTAAAAAAGAAGAAGAATCAACAATTACATATGAATCAGAAAATGGCCCAATTGAAGTGCCGGCAGAACCACAAAGAGTCGTTGCTTTAACAAATGCTGGTTATGTTTTGAAACTTGGTGTTAATCTAGTAGGAGTAGATTCATGGTCTATGACGAATCCTCGTTATGCAGACGAACTTAAAGATGTGGAAGTTGTTTCCGAAGAAAATATCGAAAAAATCGCAGAACTGCAGCCAGATTTAATAATTGCAGCAAGCACAACTAAAAACATTGATAAGCTTGGAAAAATAGCCCCAACTGTTACGTACACTTATAATAAAGTGGATTACTTAACACAGCATCTAGAAATCGGCAAGCTCTTGAATAAAGAGAAAGAAGCTCAAGCTTGGATTGATGATTTCAAAGCACGTGCAAAAGCTGCAGGCGAAGAAATTAAAGCAAAAATCGGTGAAGATGCTACTGTTACTGTATTGGAAAGCTATGATAAAAGCATGTATATCCTTGGAGACAGCTGGGGCAGAGGAACCGAAATTCTCTATCAAGCAATGGGTTTAAAAATGCCGGAAAAAGTAAAAGAAATGACTGAAAAAGAGGGCTACTACACGCTTTCTTCTGAAGTACTACCAGAGTATGTCGGTGATTATCTTGTAATAAGCAAATATAATGACCAAGATAACTCCTATCAGGAAACAGATGTGTATAAAGAAATACCCGCTGTAAAAAACAACCATGTATTAGAAGCAAATGCATATGAGTTTATCTTTAATGATCCAATTTCACTAGATTACCAATTAGACTTCTTTAAAGAAAACTTTTTGAAATAATACAAATAACAATAGCTCATTCATGTTACAGAGTGGCTATGAGAACAAATAAAGAACCCACAAATTTATTAATTTGAGGGTTCTTTTTATTCAACCTTTGTAAAATTTCAGTTATTTTTAAATATTTCTCGATTTCAACTAATTTCGTAACAACAATAGTGGATGACGCATAGTATAAGACAGATACTGTATAACATATAGTAATAAAAATGAGGTGGGTGAATGAGTAATTTATTGAATTCATTAACGACAGAGCTTAGGAGAGGAACGTTGACATTAGCTGTATTAAGTCAATTACGAACACCACAATATGGATATTCACTTGTACAGTTATTGGAGGGATCAGGAATAGACATAGATCAAAGTACCTTATATCCATTACTTCGCAGATTAGAAAAACAAGAGTTGGTATCAAGCAGTTGGGATACAGCTGAGAGTAGACCCCGAAAGTATTATGTCTTAAGTGAATATGGGTTAGAGATTTTTTTGCAGCTAAAACAGGAGTGGATAATGAATTCGAAAGAGCTTTATAATTTATTAAAAGGTGAGGAAGAAGAAGATGAATTTAATTGAGATTTATATCCAAGAGGTTACTCGGAGACTGCCTGAAAAAAATCGCGAGGACATTGAACTTGAGTTACGGTCAACCATAGAGGATATGCTACCTGATAATTACAGTGAGGAAGATGTAAAGGTAGTTCTTGAAAAATTAGGAAATCCAGTAACGTTAGCTAGTGGTTATCGAGATCAACCAATGCATCTTATTGGTCCACGCTATTTTGATATTTATATTGCACTATTGAAAATGATTTTACCAATTGCCACTGTTATTTCATTAATCTCGATTATTGCTGAATATTTTATAGGTTATAATGGCGACGAAGCAGTAATAAATGTAGTTTTAGATATAACTGGTTTTGGTATATGGAGAATTATTGAAGTAGGGATTCAAATATTCTTTTGGCTAACCTTAACGTTTGTTATTTTAGAAAGAACCGATAAACGAAGAGATGACCAGCCATTAACAGCGAGCCTTATAAAATGGACTCCTGATGATTTGAAAAACATTATTTATATTCCTAAGAAAAAAGCAATTTCAAAGTCCGAAATATTCGGAAGTTTAATGTGGACTGCGATCTGGGCAACACTTTATTTTTATGCGCATCATCTTGTAGGTATATATAAAGGGGGGAGAAACGGACTAGAATTTATAACTCCTATTTTAAATCAAGAAGTTTTACTGTCATATTGGCCAATCGTTGTCATTATAATTGGACTAGAAATAGTCGTAGCCCTATATAAATTAATAAAGGGAAAATGGACGAAAAATATGGCTATCTGTAATACTGTCCTTCAGTTAATTGGAACAATCGTATTTATTGTAATATTATTAAATCCCAATCTACTAAGCAAAGAGTTTACGACGTATATGACGAATTTATTAACTATTACAGCTAATCAATTTAACACGTGGATAATTGGCGGAGGAATTTTCTTCTTTATGATATCTGCGGCGATCAATGTATTTGATGGCTTCCGAAAGTCAAGTATTCGTTAATTCAAAATTACTAATTAAAAAATTAACGGCGACTTTAACTAAATAAGATGATAATTGTTAAGAGCATGTTTCATTAATTTTAAAACATGCTTTTAACGTTAAGCGTAGTTTGACTTTGAAAGCATGTATTTTCATTGAAGAGAAATTAATAGATAGGTCCGAAGTTAAAAGATATGAAAAAGGTGAAATATAAAAATAAACAATCTTTGGATATTTCATCGGATTACCAATAATTCATTTTAAAGACAGTTTCGCTAAGAAGGAATTTTTTTGTAACAGGAATTATAATACTCATATTGAATTTAAAATTGATATTTAATAATAAAGGAGTATGGGCATGAAAGATAAAGAAATCAAAGAAATTATTAGAAAATATGTAGAGCCATATAATTTATTTAATATTGATGGTATGGTTAAGCTCTTACATGATGATATCTTGTTCAGAAATATCTCCAATGGAGAAATTGACACGGAAACTAAAGGGAAACAAGAATTTAGAAACCTTGCCGAAAAGTCATTAAAAATCTTCTCAAGCCGTCAACAAACAATTATCGACTATGCGACTATAGACAATCTAGTAGAGGTGCAAATTGAATATGAGGGAATATTGGCAGTTGATCTACCTAACGGATTTAAAACAGGTGATAAGTTACAATTAAAGGGTAAGTCTCAATTTGGTTTTAAAGAAGGGAAAATTTCACTAATTGAAGATTACAGCTGAAAGAGAGATCTTAATAAAATAATTTGAGAAAAAAAGAGCCTGGTTACGGCTCTTTAAAATTAGAATTGGGGATTATTAGAACTTTTCCAGAAACTGCAATGAATTATAATAAAAACTCTCTCATCAATGGTATTAATTCTTGCCTTCCAATCTTTTGCAAAGCATGGAGAAAGATCAGTAGACACAAATTTCAAGTGTAGATCCTATACCATTTTTCGTTAAGCTCATTCACTAACGTTTCATTATTACTTCTAGCCGTATCTACAATCTTTCCCGCAATCAAAATCGGAATAAATTATCCTAAAATCGCATCATTATAATAAATGCTGGAATAACCCCGTTATATAGGAAAGTCCTTTTACACTATATGATTTAAACCAGCTTACACTGCCTGGTTTTAAGTCAGGGTTCTCTATATATGATTTATCCTTTGCTACCTTCAAGCTCTTTTTAAAATACTGGTTCATTTCCTTTTCAAGCTTTTGTGTAAATTCCACGCTGTCAATAACAACCATAGATTCAGTATTCAAGAATGCCGATCTTGAATCCATATTAAATGCTCCAACGGCGCTCAATTGGTCATCAAAGATGAAAGTTTTGGCGTGTATAGAATCAGGACCTTGGTACTCATATATATTTACATTCTTTTTTACCATCCCATTAATATGTTTTATATGTCCTGAGTAGGCCATAACATTAGCTGTCGATGCTAGTGAGTTTGTTAAAACTGTTATCTTGTCTGGAGGTATCTTTACGGTATCAAGATATGGCAGCATAGGTTTTGTTGGGATAACATATGGACTTTGGATGACTAAGGACTTTTTTGCATTCTTCATAAGATTCGATAAATCATACCAAACCCAAGGTTCTTTATTAAATCTTTGTATAGGATTATGAATAAAGGTGATTTTTTTAGTAGGAAGAGACATTTTCACCCAATCATAAAAATTATTAAATATTTTTTCATCTGTTTTCCTCAAATCCTCTAATTTCTGTTTTAATTGATGATTGGCATCATGCGCTTTCTTTTGTTGGCGTGGGGATAGCTTTTCAAAAGGAACCTTCGTAATTGGATGGTCCCAGACTTCATTAAAGTAGGACTCCATTTGATTCAAAACACTGCCTTCCTTTGACTTTGTATCCGTATTAATTATCAGAACATCCCGGTCATTCGTAGGGTTTTTTTCACCTTCTTCAACAAAATAACGGTTCCCAATATTTCTGCCGCCGATAACTGCATATTTATTATCAATAATAAGTAACTTATCATGAAGTCGATTATTCCATGTCCAAGGCTTTAAAGGATTTAATGGTTCGTAAAATTTCATTTCAACATTTGGATGATTAATTAAGGCATATTGGGCATCTTTAAGACTAAATCTCATTCCATGACTAATTCCATCCAAAAGAATCCTTACCTTTACTCCACGGTCTGCCGCATCCAATATCATTCCTAATATTAAATCGGTAATATACCCTTTATGAATCGCGTAATAGGCAACATCAATAGACTCCTGGGCATTTTCCATTAAGTTAACACGAGCATACCCTGAAAAAGTTTTTTCTTCTAATAAAATGACACGATCCTGTGACGTTTCATTCCCATAAAATCTTTCTACATTATGCTGCTCCTTATAAGTGCTGCTAACCTGCGGATGGTTGCCTTTAAAAATAACAATCCCGAAAATGATAATATACAGTATATATATAATGAGAATAATCATAACCCACCTACTCACCTTTTTTATGGAATAGCCCTCCTTTTGAATACCTGTAAAGCCATCATAATTGTTAATAGTTTGTTCAACATTTTATAAAATATGAAATAACAACGGAGAAAAACAATGTGTTGAAAAAGGCATGAAAAATAATTGTTACATTGGCTGATAAACCTCACCGTTCTCATCTTCTGGACCTCTGATCGAGGCAGCAGCGTTTTGAGAATGTCCTTAACAGGAAGATTGGCAGGTTGCTTAATATAAGTAAATTTATTTTTTTGAAGGAAACTAGAAAAATCGTGCTAAAATAAGTACAATTCGTGAGTGAAGATCTTGAAGCAGGCAGATTTAATTAAAGAATAAGGTGGTATTAGATGATTGTAAGGATTAGCCAGCCAAAATCTTTTTTCTATAAAGGGGGTTCAAGGGCTGTATTATTATTACACTCCTTTACAAGTAATACGGTGGATGTTAAAAAGTTAGGTAGCTTTCTAAACAGAGAGGGATATACTTGTTTTGCCCCTTTGTATAAAGGTCATGGTCATTCGGCTGAACATTTAATATTAAGTACTCCGAGTGATTGGCAGAAAAGTGCGGAAGAGGGTTACAATTTTTTAAAGAGTGAAGGTTATCAGCATATTGCTGTTATTGGTGTATCTTTAGGGGGGCTATTAGCTTTAAATATCAGCCAAAATATGAATGTTACGGGTATAGTCACTATGTCTGTTCCATATAAGGGTGAGGTATATTCCTTAAAGAAGCGTGTATTAAATTATGCAAAAAATTATATGCAGCTGCAAGGGAAAGGGAATCAACAAATCTCTGAGGAATTAAATCAGTTAACAGCATATTCAACTAATAGTTTATTACAATTTAAGCAATTTATTGATTCGACTATGGAAGGATTATCTCAACTAGAGAAGCCAATATCTATATTGTATGGGGAGTTAGATGAACCATTATATAGAGATAGTGCTAAATACATATTTGCAAAAGTATCTTCCTCTCATAAAAGTATAAAAGGGTATTTAAATTCAAAGCATTTAATGACATTAGGACAAGATAGAGACATTATTCATAGTGATATCCTAACATTTTTAGAGGGGTTACAATGGCAATACTAATATTTTTTTTCTGTGATTTATCATGCAGTAAGTGATTTTAGGCTCCTTCTAGAAGGCGCGTTCAATTAAAGTGTAAAAATAGATAATGCTGTATTCGTTAATCTAAAAATATTAATTCTGATTCATGTACTAGTATAAACTGAAAGAAATCTAAAAGTTTTTAACTCGCAATATCCTGTTTCATATTTATGAATTACTATATATTCTTGCTGTTGATATAAAACTCTAGTTCCGTTCACAAAAAACACTCCCCTTTGTATGATTTATAATAAAAATCAAACTTACCAATTTCGATAAGGAAGGTGAAAATAATAATATTTGTGACAAGTGAGAAAGTTTCTAGAAAGGATTTTTCACTTGAGGTTGAATAGTAAGATTTACCTGGGAGCTATTGAAGATAAGAATAATATATAACAGGAATTACAAGAAAAAATAGTAAGGGCAGAAATCATTATAAGGAATTTTTAAGATTAGAATAATCAGTTGTGCCATCCATTGGTAAATTTCTTTTAATAATTTCGGTTCTTAACATCTCAATAAAATCGTGGGAAAGCTTTTGTCTATAGGTTTCATGATAGGCATCTATAAGTATTTCATTATTAAGGATGCTAAGGGGGTTCATCATACCATTCTCCATTCTATAAATAGTTATTAAAACTATTCCACTAACATTTTGATTTAAACCAAAAAGGAGTAAAATATTAAAGAAAATGGAAATTAAAAGAAGCGGAAATTTTGCCAACTTAAAAAATTTAATTATTAATATTTATACAATACGAGAGAGTTGGCCAGAAAAAATTTCAATAAATGAAGGCTTTTTATTTACTCCAAAAAGCCCTCATTTATTGAAATTTGGTTAATATAACATGTCAACTTGGAATAACATCAATCTATATATATGTACAAAACGAGAATGCTGCCATTCTCGTTTTGTAATTACTTATGCTTAATTGTCTTGATCTTGGTCATTGTCTTGTTCGTTATCCTGGTCTTGATCAGCATCTGCATTGGCACGAGAACGTGATTGGACACGAGCTTTTGAATCGGAATGAACATCGATGTTCAAATCGATTTTAGCATTACCAGAATCGTTGACTTTAGCGACGTTCGTGTTTTTATCAAGGTTTTTGACAGTGTTATCATTATCTACTTCTGTGTCTGTTCTTAAGTCATTATCTACATCAAAGTCTACGTTTGCATCTGAACGGCTGTCGCTGTCTCCTGAGCGTGAATTAGAGTTGTTTCTTTGGTTTGAATCCCCTTCGTTATTGCTTCTTCCCAAGAACCATGGTCTTCTACTCATTATAAATCCCTCCTTGTCCTTATTCATTACTTAGTGTATTCAACAATTGAAAAGTGAGATGGTTAGTTACATTAGGACAGGCATGGATTTTTAAATAATTCAGCAGATATAACAAGTTGAGTTAAACTTCAATCAGTCTAAAAGGAAATAATTTTATGATGATAGAGTAAACATTAAAAAACCAAGTAATTTTATCTGAATAGTTCAAAAGTTTGTTGACACTCCTTTTTTAGACTGTTATGATAATTTTCAAGAAATAACAAATAGATGAGAATCGACTAGATCACTAGAGATTCAACAAAATGTATGTTTTGCATTTTGTTGAATCTCTTTTTTGTTATCTATGGATCGTTCGTTTAGGGGGAGAGTGAATCTTAGAAAAGGTTAGTAACTTTTGCGCTTTAATCCGATTAAACCTATTTGAAATAAGAAAAGGGGAGAGATTGAACATGGGACATCCTACTATTTATCCTACAGGAGCAACAATTTATTCACCAACTAAAGCTTGGAGCGGCTACACTATCTTTCAAGCGCCAGACCTTGGAGCTTTATTGATTGATATGAATGGAAGAGAAGTACACTTGTGGAAAGGCTTAAGAGGTTTTCCAAATAAAATTTTTCCAGGTGGCTATGTGTTGGGACACACCTTTAACAGAGACCCACAGCATGGTTTTCAGGATGAAGGAGATGTGGCGCAGGTAGATTTTGACGGGAACGTTGTCTGGAAGTTTGACAAGCATGAATTTATTACTGATCCGGGTTATGAAGGCAGATGGATTGCTAGAGCACATCATGACTATCAGCGTGAAGGCAGTCCTGTCGGATATTATGCGCCAGGGTTAGAGCCGAAAATTGACGGAGGCAATACACTAGTACTTGCCCACCGTAATGTCGTCAACTCAACTATCTCTAAGTTTGAGCTGTTAGATGATGTGATTTTAGAAGTGGATTGGGACGGCAATATTGTTTGGGAATGGGCATTCAGCGATCATTTTGATGAGTTACAATTTGATGAGGAAGCTAAGAGAACGATTTATGAACAGCCAAACCGCCGTTTCTTTGGCAATGAGTCTGGTGATTGGCTACATATAAACTCCATATCTGCAATTGGGCCAAATCGTCATTATGATAATGGTGATGAAAGATTTCATCCTGACAATATCATCTGGGATGCACGCGAAGCAAATATCATTGGTATAACAGATAAACGTTCTGGCAAGATTGTCTGGCAAATCGGACCGGATTACTCTGCAGGGGAATTAAAGGATATTGGCTGGATTATCGGTCAGCATCATGCACATATCATTCCGCAAGGACTGCCTGGTGAAGGGAATCTGCTGGTATTCGATAATGGCGGCTGGGGCGGTTATGGAGCTCCGAATCCTGGTTCCCCCGACGGCACGAAAAACGCTTTGCGAGATCATTCACGGGTTTTGGAAATTGATCCTGTCAGTTTAGAAATTATCTGGCAGTATACAGGACAAGAAGCAAACTATCAAGCTCCAACAGATTCTTTTCGCTTTTACAGTCCATATATCAGTTCAGCTCAGCGTTTAGAAAATGGAAATACGTTAATCACAGAAGGTGCAAATGGCCGGATTTTTGAAGTTAATGCAGAACATGAAATAGTTTGGGAGTATATGTCTCCATTTAAAAATGCCCGTAATTCCAATATGGTATACCGTGCATACAGAGTTCCATACGACTGGGTTCCTCAGCTTGAAAAACCAGAAGAAGTAGAAATACAGCCATTGGAAATCGCAACATTCCGGGTGCCAAATGCTGCTCCAAGCGGAATTGTTTCAGCTGTTGAAGTAAAAGGAGCTGCATCATTCGGAGAAGGCGCTCTTTGCGTAGCACGGTTTGATGAACAAGAGACAAAATAAATAGTTTTAAAAGGTGGGGAATTCTTGATGAAGCAAACATATAAAATAGCAGCTTTCAGTCTTTTTTTATCTCTTTTATTAGCAGGCTGCTCAAGCTCCACTTCAGGGAGTGGAGGCAAGGATGCCATAAAGATAGGAATTGATACAGCAGCAGGCGGTTCCTTGCAAATCAGAGCGGCAAATACAGAAGGGTTTTTTTCAGACCTGGATATCGACCCGAAAATCTCTAACTTTGCTTATGGTATTGATACAATCAATGCATTGCTGACAGAACAGACTGACACAGGGTTAGCGGCAGATTATGTCCTTTTGAACTCGTTAAACAGAGGAGATATAGTTGTCATTTCCTCTTTGTCACATAGCACAGAAGCTACGATTAAAAAATCTGAGTTTGTAGCTGTAAAGGGCATAGATAAACCTGCTGATTTAAAAGGGAAACGAATCGGTGTCGCAAAAGGCACCGTATCGGAATATCATTGGGCTAATTATCTAGAAACAATTGGCGTAAGTGAAAAGGATATTGAATATGTGCCATTCAGCACACCTGATGAAGCAATTGTTGGTGTGAAAAAAGGGGATATTGATGCTGTTTTATCAAGCGGAGCAGTATTAGAGAAATTAAAAGCGATAAACGGCGTACATACAATAGATAACCTGTCTTCCGCAAATATTTCCACAAGCAGTTATCTTGTTGCCAATAAAGAATTTGTTGAAAACAACGAAGAAGCTGTCGTAAATCTGTTGAAAGGCATTAAAGAAGGGATTGCTTATGTTAAAGAAAATCCTGATGGGACAGCAGAAATCGCCTACAAGGAACTGAAAGTGAAAAAAGAAGATACATTACGAGACTTAGAAAATATCAATTACACTATTGGGTTTACAGAAGAGGATATAAAGCACTTAAGTGATATGAAACAATGGCTACTAGAAAGGGGACTATTAAAAAAAGATTATAATATCGAGGATAAGCTGGCGTTAGATGCGCTTCAAAAGGCTTTACCCGACGCAGTAACCTATAAAAGCAAGTAAAGGGGTGGTGGATTCGGTTTCAACTTGCGAATCCACCATCATCCTTATAAGGAAGAAGGGAGTAGATTAAATGACAATGGTTCAAACAGATGTTCCTAATATTGTTTTAAAGGGGTTATCAAAATCATTTTCAGAAAAACATGAACAAGGAAGCTATGTAATAGAAAATGTTGATTTAACGATAAACAGAGGTGAATTTTATATATTACTAGGTCCAAGCGGGTGCGGGAAATCGACATTATTAAATATTCTAGCTGGGTTTATCGAGAAGTCAAGCGGAGAGTTGACAATCCAGGGCCAATCAGCTGCAAAGGAAGAGAATCGGGGATTTGTTTTCCAGTCAGCCGATTCAGCATTATTTCCGTGGCTGACTGTAGAGGAAAATGTGGAATTTGGCCTGAAAATGAAAAAAGTACCAACAGCAAAAAGAAAAGAAATCGCAAACCATTATATTAAATTAGCTGGGTTAACAGGTCATAATCAGAAATTTCCCAATGAGATTTCCGGCGGGATGAAACAGCGTGTTCAATTGGCACGTGTCTTAGCGAATGATCCGCAAATATTATTAATGGATGAACCGTTTGGAGCTTTAGATGCGATGACAAGGCGAACGATGCAAAAGGAGCTTATAAGAATATGGACAGAAACAAATAAGACAGTAATATTTGTTACCCATGATATTCAAGAGGCACTTATGCTAGGTCAGCGGATCGGGATTATGTCAGTTGGACCATCCTCTAAAATAATCCACTCCTATCAAATCGACATGCCATATCCACGAGAACTTACTAGTCCAGATTTCAATGAGTATTATAAAGCTGTTCAGTCGCATTTTGATTAGGAGGAAATAAGATGAAAACAATCGTACAACAGGAAGTGAAATTAAAACCATTAGAGAAAAAACTGCCGTTTAAATTCTATTGGAAAAAAGTTTTGAAAACAGGAATTATTACATGGATCGGTTTACTGCTTATATGGACAGTTGCTGCTCATTTTTCAGATCCGCAATTTTTGCCAAGTCCTCTTGCTACATTACGGGGAGCAATTGAACTTGGTAGTGATGGGTCATTATTTATATATATGGCATACAGTTTAGGACGAGTGCTGATTGGCTGGCTCCTCGGAAATATTGTAGCCATTCCACTTGGATTATTTATCGGTACTAATAAAACGGTTCGAGTTCTCGTTGAACCAGTTATAAATTTTGTCCGCTTTATTCCGCCGCTTGCGTTTATTACATTATTTATGCTCTGGTTTGGGATCGGTGAACAATCGAAAATATTTTTGATTATGTATGCAACATTTTTCGTTGTTACGATTAATACATTGACTGGCGTGCTTTCCATATCTGAGGATAAAATTCGTTCTGCAAAAAGCATGGGAGCAACTGATTTTCAAGTATTGCGATATGTGGTCATCCCCGCCGCCATTCCCTATATTTTTACAGGAGCTAAGCTTGCGATGGGATCATCTTTTATGGCGATAATTGGTGCAGAAATGGTTGCAGCCAATGAAGGCGTGGGCTTCATGATTTGGAATGCTAGATTGTACTTCCAGACAGATTGGATATTTGTTGGCCTAGTTGTCCTAGGATTAATGGGTTTCTCTATGGATCGATTATTTGCTTGGGCTGGAAGAAAGTTTTTGAAAAGATATAGTATTGTTTCATAACAAATGAAGTGAAAAAGTAAATGAACAATCTAAAGACCTTGAAACATTTAAGGTCTTTTTTTATTTTCGTAAATTTTTATCAAACATAAAGGAGAAAGAAGATGTTATCTATAAGTAGATTATAATTATCCTTTTATGGATAAAAATAACATTAACAATAGAATTCGGGGTGATACGCTTGTTTCTTACTAATAACAAGCATGAGCAAAAATTAATTGTAGGAGCTTTTATCCTTATAGCCTTATATTTATCTCCTTTAATTGTGCTTGGGGAAAATGCCCATATTCGGGTACATGATAATCTTGATTCAAATCTAGCATGGTATAAAGTGCTGGCTACTAGCGGTGAGCTTGCCGGCGGTTTGGATGCTGTTACACCGCAAATCATTAATGGTTTGCCAAGGAATGCATTCGGTTCAGAATTAACACTGATTGTTTGGCTTTATAAATTCTTTCCCACAATGGTTGCTTACACACTCAGCCAAGCAATTACAAGAGTAGTTGCCTTTATCGGCATGTACTTACTGCTAACGAAGCATGTTGTAAAAAAACCTGCCCTTAGCTTTATTACAGTCGGTACAGCACTCGCCTTTGCGTTAACGCCATTTTGGCCGTCAGGCATGCTGAGTACACTAGGTATGCCCCTAGCTTTATGGGCTTTATTAAACATCCGCAATGGTGAGCGTTCATGGAAGAACTATCTTACCTTAACATTAGTGCCGTTTTATGCGAGCATTGTCCTTGGCTTTTTCTTTTTTTTAGCAGCAATCGGTATATTTTGGCTTTATGATGCAATAAAGAAAAAAGCCTTAAACATCCCATTTCTTCTAGGAATCCTATATATGGGTTTGATGTTTTTAATAGTTGAATACCGGCTTATTTACTCATTCCTATTTGAACAGGAACCAACAAGCCGAGATGAGTACTTTCATGCAAGACTGACGTTTGCACATTCCCTTCGTTTAACCTTTAAAAACTTTGTATTAGGACATAATCATGTTATGACCGTTCATGGGCTGTTTGTGCTGGCGGCAATCTTTCTAGCTCTCATTTTTATTGCTAAAAACAAAGAATGGCATAGTCAGAGGCTATTTATATGGCTGTTTGTAATTAATTTTATTCTTTCAGCATGGTATGCATTCTGGTTTTACCGGGGCTGGCTTCCATTAACAGAGAGATTTCATTTTTTAGATACATTTAATTTTGCCCGCTTCCACTTTTTGCGGCCATTAATTATTTATGTAAGCTTTGCCCTCGCTTTAAAAATTTTAGTGGAAGGTTCCTTGAAATGGACAGGGACAGTAAAGTTTCTACTAATAGGCCAAATTATGCTGTTATTTCTCTTTAATGATGAAATCATTTATCATGATAAGCCGACTGTTAAAGAATTTTATGCTGAAGACGTATTCGCAGAGATTAAAGACCATATAGGGCTGCCTCAAGAGGATTATCGTGTCGCGAGCATTGGGCTGCACCCGGCTATCTCGCAATATAACGGATTTTACACACTTGATACATATAATAATTTTTATTCGTTATCATATAAACATAATTTCAGGAAAATCATCGAGCCAGAACTGGAAAAAAACAACAAAATCCGCACATATTTTGATGAGTGGGGCGGACGCTGCTATATTTTCACAGACGAGCTTGGCAAACACTATATGTTTAAAAAAACATCGAATAAAAAATTAAAAAACCTGGATTTAAATTTAGAGCCATTTGTAGAAATGGGCGGACGTTATATTTTTTCAGCAGTGCCCATTGAGAATGCAGCTGAAAATCACATGCAGCTTGACGGCGAATTTACGTCTAAAGATACAGTTTGGAAGATATATTTGTACAAGGTTATAATATAGAGCAACAAAAAAAGAGCCATCAAGAATGATGTGAAGGCTACAGATTGTCTCAAAAGGTAATGAGAAGCCCTTCTTGTTACCTTTTGTCATTTTTTTGTTTGGAAATGGTGGGAGAAGGGCAGATTTCTGCTCCTGTGGGATTTCAACTATCCCAATGAATCAAGTAGCCGCTACTCAAATCAGCAGCAAAGTCTAATTGGTCACGTTCATTAAACTGATTTTTTATCATCCTGGTTGGTCATTTCTTGATAAAATGATTGCTTAAGTGTAATAAATTGATTGGAACGGAGGGAGGGCGCCGCCCGCGGAACGCGTCCATCCCGGAGTGGAAATCTGACACACGGATTTTAATCTATATTTTTAAGGAAAAAAGACTGTAGACAAACTCGATGAATTTCGAGTTTGTCTACAGTCTGGAGCCTTCACGAATGATGCGAAGGCTTTAAAAGGTAATGAAATATATTTTAGGTAAATCATGATAATTTTATAATACCCCCATAATAGGATAATAAACATTAAATTATTACTAAAATGTACTGTTCAAATAATTCTTACCTGTTTAGAGCATACTTTTTCTTAAAGAATCTTAGTATGAGGGGGAAGTTATTTGAAATGCCCGCAATGTGTGTATACGAATCCAGACGGAGTGAAGTTCTGCATAAACTGTGGCGAAAAGTTTATCAAGAATAATACGATGGGGGAGGATAACAGCTTTTTTTATGAATTTGCTCATTATGTTGACATGGTTCCAAAAAAAGAACGCTCTGTTAATCCTAAATTCCATAATATATTTTCTCGTGTCTTTCATGACCATAGTGAACTAGAGGCAGAAAGGCTGTTTATAGTCGGGACTGCACTGACAACTCCAAAGATTACTGAAGTGACAGATACATGGCCTAAACCGTGGCTGTTTGCAAGGGTTTTTATTATTGCCCTGCTTACATTCGCAGGATTTTACATAGGTGTCAGCTATTTTAAAAACGCTAACTTTATACCTGGATTGATTTTAACAGGATCATTCGCTGTACCATTCACGACATTAATTTTCTTTTGGGAGATGAATGCTCCGCAGAATATCGCCTTTTATAGAATTATGTATATTGTTTTATTAGGCGGTATTCTTTCCATGCTTGTGGCTATATTATTTTTTGATATTTTACGAAATACTTCAAACGCAATTACAACTGGAATAGTCGAAGAGCTTGCCAAAACAATAACGGTTATTTCCTTTGTCCGTTACAGAAAATACCGTTTTATTCTCAATGGACTGCTTATTGGTGCTGCTGTTGGTGTTGGATTTGCTGCCTTTGAAACAGCAGGCTATGCCTTAAGAGCCTTGCTTTCTGGCGGAGGTTCTCATCTGTACTATACTATTTTGTGGAGGGGAATACTTGCTCCGGGCGGACATGTTGCTTGGTCCGCTCTTGCAGGTGCTGCTTTTTGCAGGGTGCAAGGAGACGAGCCATTCAGACTTAGCATGTTGCTTCGCTTCCGATTCTTGCGTGTATTTATACTAGTGGTATTATTACATGCCTTTTGGGATTATGGTGCTCCATGGATGTTCCCGTATGGACAGCTGGCACTTATGGCAGTATCATGGGTTGCTGTTTTCCTGTTAATTCGTACAGGTTTAAAAGAGATAGGAAAAATGAAACTAAGAATATGAGGAGCAGTTTAACTGCTTCTTTTTTTCTGTAGTAATTAAAAATTTTACGCACTCAATATTATAATAAAAAAACACAAGCAATTAGGAATTACCACCCGAAGACTTAAAGAAATGAATTTGTTTTATGGAACTTTGTTGATTCTGTTTCGTATAGTTACTATATAGCTTACAGTTCTAATCCTTTTATAAAATAATAAGGGTGGGTGTTTTTTTGCAGATGACAAAGGAAAAGGTGACAACATCAAAAGGGATAATAGAATACACGATCCGTGGTGAGGGAGAGCCTAATATTATCTTAATTAACGGTGGCTCTGGACCGATAGAAGGCTGGATGAAGATCATCGAAAAAATTTCAAAGTTTTCTTCTGTATTTGCTTATAACCGGCTAGGGATAGGCGGAAGTGAAAAACCGAAAGAAGAACAAGACGGGATTACAATAATCGAAACACTCAGGGAAGCTTTAGCGTGTCTTGGAATCCATCCGCCATTTTTGCTGGTAGGTCATTCACTTGGCGGGTTATATGCAAATTTATTTGCACGCCTTTATCCTGATGAGGTTGTTTCTGTTGTATTTTTAGAAGCTAGTCATCCGAATGACGTGTTGCTGGATGAACATTACGGAAAGATTGTAAAATCAATTAACAAGATGTTTACTAAGTTTGATTCATTGTCAACACATAAAAAATTCGACGAAGTACATTTTGTAAAAGCGACCATCGAACAGATTAATAAGCATAAATCTTTCCCGGAGATTCCTTTATTTGTAATAACAGGGGTAAAAGCAAACCGCCTAATCCCAAAGGAAGCGTTAAAAAGAAGGCAAGAAAATCAATTAGAATTGCTTTTGTTAGCGAAACACAGCAAACAAATATATGCACAAAAAAGTGGCCATTTTCCTCAGCTAACAGAGCCAAAGATTGTTATAGATACCATTCAGGAGGCTGTGCAGTCCTTCAACTGCAAAATGAACTAAAGATGATATTGTGATAATGGATCATTTTTGCTACTATTATTTCATAGCTAATGATTTTGAAAATTAAAAGCGATTCCAATTAGTAGGCAGGTGCAACATGCAAAAAATCATTTTTATGGATATTGACGGAACACTGGTTAATGATCATGGCATTATACCAGCATCAGCCAAAGAGGCAGTGCGTAAGGCTAGGGAAAAAGGCCATTTGGTGTTCATATGTACAGGACGTTCGAAGGCAGAGCTATTTCCAGATATATTAGAAGTCGGCTTTGACGGCATTATCGGGGCAGCTGGCGGCTATATTGAAATAAATGAAAAAGTACTGCTGCATGAAAGAGTAAGCAAAGAGGATGTAGAGCATCTTGTAGGATATTTTGATAAGCATGGAATTGACTATTATTTAGAGTCAAACGGCGGCTTATTTGCGAGCAAAAATTGCAAAGCTCATATACGTAAGATTATTGATAACTTCTTGAAAGAAAACCCACATGCAAAGGATGAAGTGGAGAAAGGGCTGCAGCCTTTTCATGATTGCCTGATAGAAGGAGAAAATCCAATAAGAGATGATATAAATAAAATATCGTTTTTAGGTTCGGACCTGCCAATTTCAGAAATCAGTAAAGAGTTTGCCTCTAAATTTAATGTCATCTCAAGCACTGTCCCAATATTTGGCGAGAACAGCGGTGAATTATCTGTTCCTGGTATTCATAAAGCAACAGCCATTGAGAAGCTCTTGAATCATTTGCAGATAGACAAACAACATACTTATGCATATGGTGATGGTCTGAATGATTTAGAAATGCTTGAATACGTTCAATATGGTATCGCAATGGGAAATGCGAAAGAACCAGTTAAGCTAGCAGCAGATGATATTACTGATACTCATGATGAACACGGAATCTATAACAGTTTTAAGAAATACGGATTACTATAATTTATAACATGTGAAATAGCTGCCATTTGGCAGCTGTTTTTTTGAATGTAGTAAATGTTTCACAGCCACTGGATAGGTGGACAGGAACCTTAGGACAAAAGATTTCTGGCTTTAACTTCTTTTAAAACGTTGATAAAGGCTTCCATAAAGTAACTGAGATCCATACAATATAAAGGTTTTTATTAAGAAGACTACGGACAATTGAAATTTAGTCAGTCTGACTAAGGTTACATAACCGATCTTTTTGAAAAAATCCATTCCGATATATGTAAACAGGGAATCTATTATCAGATTCACTAAAAAATAAATTTTAAACTTGCCAAATGTGTATCTTAAAATCCAGACGGAGCCAATGAAAAACGGACCAAATATTAAAGGGAATTCTGCTAATACATTTGGTTTCACATTATACGGAAACCACCACCATTTTCTTTTTTCAGCAAATCTCCCCTCAAGTACAAGATATGTACTCATTGTAAAAGCTGCTAATCCATATTTCTTAAAGGTGTTTTTTCCAATCAGCGGGATGGACAGCCAAGGTAAAACTGCCATCAAAATAACAATCCATGTGTTTTTTTTCATATTATCAATTCCTTAATATAATGTCTTTTTAATTTTAGCTGTTTTCTCTTTCTTATACAGATAATTTGTATGTATAGTTAAAAAAGCAATAAAAGTCAAAAATACAGCTGTTTTTTTTGCTATTCTTTAACTGAGGAGGGAGGAAATGGTTTACAGTCAGGTGATACGCCAATCTATTGAATTTATAGAAAAGAACATCCACGAACCACTTTCGTTAAGTTTTCTTGCCAAAGAAGCAGGATTTTCAAAATATCATTATCATCGCATTTTTCAAAAAGAAATCGGCGTCTCCGCTTCTGAATATATTCGATACCGGAGGCTTGCCAATGCGGCCAAAATGCTGCTTTACACAGATGAAAGAATTATTGATATTGCATTTTATTTTCACTTTGAGTCACAAGAATCTTTCACTCGTTCCTTTAAAAAGTATTATCAAATACCACCAGGACAATATCGTAAGATTATAAGCAAACTTATATTACAAAGGGAGGAAATAATCATGAAAGATACTCAATTATTAAAAGGCTGGAATTTAAGCGGATCAAACCCTTTTCATTATGAAATGGGCATTGACAGGAAAAATGTCCATAAAGGTAAAGCATCTGGCTATCTCAAATCGGTTCAGTCTTCCGTTCCCCAAGATTTTTCAACAATGATGCAGCAATTCAAAGCAGATAAACACCTTAACAAAAGATTAAAGCTGTCTGGTTTTATTAAAACGAAAGAGGTTGAGGTAAACTGTGGCTTATGGATGCGAATAGACGACAGTCTTGGCGATGTTTTGCAGTTTGATATTATGAGCAATCGACCAATTACAGGGGATACAGAATGGAATCATTACTCAATAGTTCTAGATATTCCAAAAAATAGTGCAGTGATTGCCTTTGGTGTTTTGCTTACAGGCAACGGCCATGTTTGGATTGACGACCTTAAATTTGAAGAGGTAGATGAGCATACACCTACTACAAATATTGATTTTACAGAAGAGTTGTTAGATGAGCCTGTGAACTTATCGTTTGAGGAGTAAATGGATGACTAGTGCAGCAAAATCACTTAAAGAGAAAGGTGTCACGTTTGAATAAAGAAGATAAAGTAAGTGCAGAAAGACTGTTAAAATATATATGTATTGGCGCAACAGTAGAGGGCCTAAGCTTTTACGGGCCTAAGCTCCTTCTGACAGAAAGTGAAACGAATTCTGATCGATTACGTGACGGGCAAATTTATATTACTATCGAAAGCGGGTTTGCCCTTCTTCGATCAAAGTCTGACTCGCTGCCCAGCTTTGATGACTTGTCAAAATTAAACGCAACAGATGCGTGTAAAATACTCTGTGAGCTCAGATTGAAGAAAATCATAGAGGTTTCCATACATGAGGAAATTCCACATTTACTGCTGACTTTTGAGACTGGGGAAGTTTTGTTTATAAGTGGACATCATGAAATGTATGAGTCCTGGCAAGTTGGTGTTTATTTTGACGAGGTTCAAGCCAACCATTGGGAGATCGTTGCATGTCCTGGTGGAGAACTGGCAATATGGGGACCTGATGATATCGTGTAAAGAATGGAAGCCGTTTAAGGCTTCTTTTAGTTTTGTTACAGTTAAGAGCGGAATTATATATTATAATAAGGTAGAAATAACTAGTAAATTTTGATTACATAACGAGAAGAAAGAGGGAAGAGGATTGGCGTTTCTGGCAGATTTAGACGCATCGACGAAAGAAGACTTGCAAGCATTTGTTGGAGCAAAATATGACAGTAGATATAAAAAGCGATGGGACAGCATGTCAGACCGCGGCTCAAAATTATCTTGGAATTGGGCGTGTTTCCTTTTTGGCCCATTTTGGATGGCGTATCGAAAAATGTATAAACTTTCATTCGGTTATTTGGCGGTTTATTTTATTTTAGAACTTGTTGTTAACATGCTAGGTGATGGACTTTCTGCAATAGGATTTGTTGACACCATTATTTGGATAGGTTTAACAATTTTCGCCAACTATTTTTATTTAATAAAATCAAAGAATGAAGTAGAGTCCCGAAAAAAAGTAAGTGCAGAGAATCGCAAAAAAGAGCTGTCCCAAGCAGGCGGAACAAGCATAGGTGCAGTTTTCTCCTATGGACTGGCATCTGTAATTTTAGGTTCTGTTATTCAAATAATGTTTTAAACTTTAGAAGCTTGCGGTTGCAGGCTTCTATTTATTTTATCGATTTACAAATAACCCCACTCCTTTAGACAGGTTTCATATTTCGCAGAAAAATTACATAAATATACAACATTTTCAAAATCTATACGTTTATTATTGAAAAATTCACACTGTATTTACAAACTATCATTAAAATAACGATGAAAGTCATATTACGGGGAGAGAAATAAATGAATTTGTCGAATAAAAGCGCAAAGAAAGAAAATAAGAAGAATCAAAAGTCGAAAATACCTATTCTATTACTTACTACACTATTAACTACACAAGGTGCTTATACAGCTTCTGCCGCTGCTGATAATTCTGCAATCGAACCTAAACCAGGATCCTACGGATATTATGTTGACGTATATGGTAGTAATGAAAGTTCAAATATGACCCCTGAAACAAACTCCTCCATCGGTGTGCTCTCAAAGTTTTTAGACATTTGGCAGCCGGGAGATTCATGGGATAACGGCACAGTTTTAAATGAGAGCGTACATAATCATAATATTAATACATCAGTATCTATCACGAAAAACCGCACAGAAGCTGAAGCGAAAGACGCTTACTTAAGTGATCGCCGCAATCAGAACTATAGTGTTATTACAGGTCTCGGTGCTTATGCTGATAATTTTAAAGCAGGTGCTAACGCTGGGACAACTATTCCAGATGAAATCCCCGATGATGCGACAAGCGTAAAATATGAAGATGGCGGAAACAGTAACGGCAATTGGGCAGACACTAATTCCAGCCTTGGAAATATGGTTAATCTTATAAATACAATCCGCTGGACAGCAGCTTCTACCTCTTCAGCTAAAGCTTACTATAGTTATAAACGCCCGTTCCGTTGGAGTGAGGATGTAAGTGTGCTGCCAACACTTGTTCCAGCAAAAAAAGAGGACCCATCTAGTGACGGAGGCTTCCCGAGCGGCCATACGAATGCCGCATACTTAGCGTCATACGGACTGGCTTATGCAGTGCCAGAGCGTTTTGAAGAAATGATGACAAGAGCTTCAGAACTTGGAAACAGCCGTATCGTAGCTGGAATGCATTCCCCGCTTGATGTAATTGGAGGCCGAGTGATGTCAACAGCTGTCGCAGCTGCAGCATTGAATGACCCAGCAAACAAAAGTGTAAAAGAAGCAGCTTATAAAGAAGCACATGAAGTACTGTTAAAACAAGAAGGCACTTCTTATGATGCTTATAGTGACTACGAAATAAATAAACAAAAGTATACAGAGCGACTAACATACGGGTTCCAGCAAATTGGTGATACAACAAAACCGATGGTCGTTCCAAAAGGTGCTGAAGTCTTGCTAGAAACTCGCTTCCCCTATTTAGATGACATGCAGCGTCGCTGGGTATTATATACAACTGGCTTGCCATCTGGTTATCCTGTATTAGATGACAGTGAAGGCTGGGGGCGCTTGAATCTTTTTGCTGCAGCAGGCGGATATGATGCATTTGAAACAGATGTCAATGTAACAATGGACAGCTCACTTGGCGGATTTAGCGCTGCTGACAGCTGGAAGAATGATATCTCCGGAACAGGCAGACTTTCAAAGGATGGCACTGGTGTCTTAACTTTATCAGGTAATAACACGTATACAGGCGGAACAGTTCTAAAAGCAGGTTCCCTAATTGCTAACTCAAGCAACGCCTTTGGAGAGGGCGAAGTTGTTAACAACGGCGGAACAGTAAATGATCATGTATCTGGTCTTATATCAATTGGCGAAGGCTTTACACAAACAGACGATGGTACACTAGAATTAAACATTGGCAGTAAGGAAGAAGTGCTGAAAATTGACGGAGAAGCAACATTTGGCGGTACATTAAAGCTGAACTTCACTGATGGATATGTACCTGCAGAAGATGCAGACATTATCAGCTTCAGCTCTTTAGCAAAAGACAGCAAATTTGCTTCTGTAGAAATTACAGGACTTCCTGAAAACTACGAGGTCGTCTATACAGACAATGCGATCCATGTTGCGGCTGAAAAGGAAGAAACAGAAGACAACACTCCTGATAATCCTTCCAACCCAGATGAAACGGTTGATAATGACGAAGAAAATAACAGTGATAACCCAACTCCTGTGAATCCAGACAACGATAACAATGAAGAAAATACAAATAATAACGATGGCAATACTAATAATGACGACAAGGAAGAATCAGCACCTGAAACTGGCAGCAACAATGAAAATATAAACAATTCAGGACAAAACGCTGACATAGATTCAGTGAAAAATCCGCAAACAGGTGATGATACAAATATTTTCCTATATGTAGGCACATTATTAGCATCTGCTGTTGCAGCTTCGATTGTATTTTGGAAGCGAAAAATGAAACGAGCAAATCAATAATAATCAACTCTGCTCCCCTAAAGAATTAGCTTTAAGGGAGCATCTTTCATTTAAAGCAAGTAAAGGCGGGGTAACATTGACTATCATCGAGCGTAAAAAAACCAATTGGCTCCAGCAAATCGTGCTTATTCTATCAATAGGACTGTTTCTATTTAGCTTATTTAAAATTGGCCATATCGTGTACGGCTATGTGAAAAATGATAAAATGATGGCAGAAATTCAAGATGTCTATCACAGTGATACAGGAACGACCAATGAAGGACCCTCTGAACCTCTTCAAGGCATGGAAGACATCAATAAGGATATTATCGGATGGCTTTCTATTGAAGATACAAAAATAGATTATCCGATTTTACAAAGTACAGATAATGAATACTATTTGAACCGAAACTACAAGAAAGAAGAGTCAAAAGCCGGGAGTATCTTTATGGACTATCGAAACAATCCTGATGCAGATGATCATCATACCATCATTTATGGACATGAAATGAAGAATGGTTCTATGTTTGGCGAATTAAAGAAGTTTTTAGACAGAGATTTTTTCTCACAGCATGATACCTTCCAATATAAAACAAAGCATGGAAGATATGAGGTTGAAATTTTCTCTGTGTATGCCACAACTACTCATTTTGATTATTTAAAAACAGAGTTTTCCACTGATGAGGAATACAAAGAATTCTTGCAAACTATATCAGCGAAATCTGAGATTCCAACAGACGTAGAATTAAATAAACAAGACCAAATTATCACATTATCAACATGCAGTGATCTGTCAGACCCAAATGAAGGCAGACTTGTTGTGCATGGGAAAATGACTGAGATCCAAGGATAACAGACAGAGGCGTTAACCAGATAAAAACAATAGAATCGGGGTGATGAAAATAGAGGAAATGATGATGTTAGATAAGTGCATGAACAACTACATATCTAACCTGAACTGGTTTAATGGGCAAATCACGAGAGATGGTGCTTTGCTGCTCATAGAAACACCTAGGAAGGAACAGGATTTTTCTCTTACTAATCAAAACTGGACGATAACATTAATAAAAGACAGCACAGTAAACAAAATTGAATTAAAAAATGTCTCAATTACTCCAACAGAAGCAGATATATTCTCTGACGGCACCATCTTACTTGTACAAGGAAGATGCAGTACAGATGGTGATACACTAGAACAAAATGCCTGTAGATATGATGCGACAGGACAATTAAAGGATTCATTTCTTCTCGGTGATGGCATTAGTCAAGTACAAATAGACGAGATGGATACCATTTGGGTAAGTTACTTTGATGAAGGGATCTTTGGTGCATTTGAGAATATGGAGCCAATTGGCGCAAAAGGACTTGTAGCCTATTCGAAGAATGGACAGAAAGTGTGGGAAGCAAATGACTATGATATTGCGGACTGCTATGCCATGAATGTAGTGAGCTCCAAGGAAGTTAATTTCTATTACTATGATTCATATAAACTCGTTCAACTTAAAGACTATATTGAAACAGCATCCTACATGGTCGAGGGGGAGGATCCGGTTGACCAGTTTATCTTTGATCAAGAGGACTTGCTAGTTCAAGTAGACAGTTATAACATGAAGCGTTATAAAAAAAGCAATCAAACGATAACGTCATCTGCTATAGTGACACTAATTGATGAAAAAGGCAAACGTATAAGCGGACCAATATTTATGCGAGTAAAGCTGCTTTACGCATTTGGTAAAGATCGGTTATATAAGAAGGAGTATTGATAAAGAAGGGCTGTTGAGAACACCCAAGAAAAGAGGCTCAGCCAATAGGTTGAGCCTAAATACTAGTTTTGATACTCATAATAGTCTTGAGAGTGGTAACTTCTAAACCCGCAAGATTGATAGAGTCTAAGAGCATGAGCGTTTTTGGCCTCTACCTCAAGAAAAATGTCTAGACCCTTGTGACTTTCCATGGTTACAAGCTTTGATAAGGCCATTTTGCCAATCCCTTTTCCTTGCAATTCAGGGAATATTGCAAATCCATAGATCCATGCTTCGCCGTTATCTTCAGCTACTCTCATTTTCCCTGCAGTTTTCCCACTTGTTTCAATTATATATTGCTGCTCTGTGTTAAATTCTTTAACTTGCTTATTATATTCACGGGCTTCGTGTTCTTCTAATCCAAAAGCAAGAATATCAAGCTGTACTTCCGCTTCAAAATCCTCTAAGGAAACGGAAGGGCGCAGAGATACGGAAGTATCTAAAAACAACTCCGTCTTCTGCCACTTCATTTGATATTCTGACATGGAAAAGGAACAAGGTATACTTCTTAAAAACTCTCTAGCAGAATGAGAGTCTGTAGGAGCATTCAATAGGACAGTATTAACATTGCGGGTTTTTAAATCAGTAATACATTCTGTTAATAGCTTAGTAAAAATACCCCTCCGACGAAAATTTGGATGGACCATTCCGCATACTTCAACTTTATTACCAAAACCATAACTGCCAAGAAAACCGACAAGTTTTCCTTCGTCATAATGAAAGTAGTCATCTCTAGTTTTCCCGGTTCTATTTTCAAGCATGTCAAAGTTAAGCTTTAACTGACAGTTATCGATATTTTCGCATATATCTTTGAGTTCTTTTATTGCTTGCAATTCTTCCTTAGTTAACATGATCTTTAACTCCTTTCATCTTGTTAAACTCTAATTTAGCATCAGGTATTTTTTTACATATATCTTATCACAAAGAGTAAAATTAGGATGCTATTTTTGTTTTCGTGTAAAATAATAAAAAAGGCTAGTTAGGAGAATTATTTATGAATATCAAGTCAACTACTACATGGGACGAGGAGCTTTGGAAAGATGCCAGTCCCCTTTATTTAGAAGCATTTGGTGAGAAGGGAGCGAAGCCCGTTAAAATTATTAAAAATATGCTGACAAAGGGGATTGCTGAACTTTATATAGGTTATTATAACGAGTCGACGCCAATTGTTATGGCACTGATTGGGAAACTTATTCCTGAGCAAATAATGATTATTGACTATTTGGCGGTGTCTAAAGGAGAACGCAACCAAGGTACTGGTAAACAATTTGTTGATTATTTGAAAGAAAAAGCTGCTGCAGAAGGCATTCGGACATTAATAATTGAAGCGGAGTCTGAGGAAACAGCAGATAATCAGAGAAGAATTAATTTTTGGCTAGCATGCGGCTTTCTTTTAACCGATTATGTTCACACTTATATTTGGGTGCCCGAAAAATACAGGGCAATGTATATACCGCTTGCTGGTAATAAACAGATTCTTGGAGAAGAGTTATTTGTGTTTATCAATAAATTCCACGGGCTGTCTTTTCGTGACATGAAAAATACCTAATCATTTTTTAGTCTTGTCTATATTCAATCCTATTTTATATTGTTTTCACACCCTTATAGGAATCTGTTCTTATTTTCTTCTATTTTAATATAGTATCTTTCGATGAAACCGATAATTACATTGTTAATCTTTAATAAGTTTATTTTTTGCAAAGAGCTGTCTAAAGACATCTCTTCTGTAGGCTAACCATTATTAAAGATTTATTTATATTATAGGGGGGATACTATGAAAATTTTTGTTCCAATTATTGCGCTAATGAAACGTCTTAATATATACAAAAATTTGCAGTTATCGGCGGTATTTTAGGGATACCTATCTTAATAATGAGTTTTATGCTGTTAAACACGACGAATAAGGAAATCAAAACAGTCCAAAAAAGACAAGCAGGATCTGAATATAATGAGGTTTTAAAAGATTTCCTGCAAGACGTTCAGCAGCATCGTGCCATTTCCGTGAGCGTGATTAGCGGGAGTGCCTCTGACAAGCCCAAGTTGAAGGAAAAGCAAGCTGAGATTCAAAAGGATATAGCGGCTTTAAATGAATTAGTAAAGGAGTCAGGCAGTTCCATCCAAGTATCGGATCAATGGGCAGCCATGAAACAGCAGTGGAAAACACTTCAGGCAAATATGGAAAACATGAATACACAGGAAGCTACTAATGCGCATATTGAATATATTTCCACTATTTTAGATTTTATGATGGAGATTGGGGATCAATCTGAATTGTTCTTAGCTAAAGCACCGCAAAATTTTTACATAATTAATAGTGTAACAACCACATTGCCTAATCTGACAGAACAACTTGGGCAAATAAGGGCAATCGGTATGAGTATCGCAGCACAGCAAAAAATCACAGAGGATCAAAAAATTCAATTAGTCTCCTTATATGCTTCTGTTCAAAGTTCACTTGAACAGCTTGAGCACGGAAAATCCGTCATCTTTGCTAATCAGCCATCTCTAGAGAAGAGTTTAGGTGAGGCAAATCAAAATGCATTAGAAGAAACGAGTAAATTCCTTGAGTTTGTTCAACAGGAATTTAGTATTAATACCTCTATACATGTCAATTCTGATGAGTTTTATAATATGGCAACAGCAACTATCGATACTAGCTTTAAACTGTATGATCTGGAAACAGACGAACTTCATAGTATTATGAACCAGCAAGCAAAAGACTTGAAGCTGACTAAAGCTGTTCTTATTGCAGTTGTAGTACTAATTTTTATATTGACTATTTATATTTTTGTAGGATTCTATCTGTCTATCAGCAATACAGTGAAAAAATTGAAAGCAGTTACAATCCATGTAGCTGACGGAGACTTGGAAACAGAGCTTGATTTACAGACAAAAGATGAAATGAAGGACGTGGAGACTGCATTTAATGACATGATCCAAAACCTTCGCACGCTTATTCATCAAATTAAGAGCAGTGCAGAACATCTTGCTTCTTCGAGTGCAGAGCTGAGTGCAAGTGCTGAACAGACGAGCAGAGCATCAGAACAAATTACACTTACAGTCCAAGATGTTGCTGCTGGTACCGAAAAGCAGGTAGAAAGTGTCAATGAAAGTGCGACAGTAGTGAATGAAGTATCTGCCGGAATTCAACAAGTGGCAGCAAATGCTCAAACTGTAACAGTAACAGCAGCTGATGCTTCTTCTAATGCATCAGACGGAGAAAAAGCAATACAAGTGGCTGTAAACCAAATGAATTCTATTAATCACTCGGTTAATGACGCAGCGTTAGTAGTAAAAGAATTAGGCGAGCGTTCAATGGAAATCGGTAATATAGTTCATGTTATTACAGATATTGCTGGTCAGACTAATCTTTTAGCCCTAAATGCAGCAATTGAGGCAGCGAGAGCAGGACAGCATGGTCAAGGATTCGCAGTAGTAGCAGATGAAGTGCGCAAGCTTGCCGAGCAGTCAGCCTCTTCTGCACAGCAAATTGGACAAGTATCAGCAGCAGCACAGCAAATGCTGGTGGGAGCTGAACAAGTAGTTGGTTCAATTGACGTTATTTCCGAAATTGCCCAAGAATCTTCTGCAGGGACTCAAAACATATCATCCATTACAGAGGAACAATTAGCATCTATGGAGGAAATTGAAGCCTCAAGCTTAACTCTTTCTCGTTTAGCTGAAGAGCTGCAGGATACAGTAAGCAAATTTAAAGTATAAAAAATTGTGCAAACGGCTGTTATCTGCAGCCGTTTTTTATTTTCACTAAAAGCTCCTAATCGAATCATAAGACTTCCCAACAGTATTTGCGTATAATATGAAAATGGAGGTGCTAAACATGACAGAAAATGCTATACCAATCAGATTTGCTGTACTTCTAGGATTATTGGAGGGGCGTGAACCACTGCCGAAGGATGTCGGTATTGTTTCTCCAGAACAATTTAATGCAGAAGTCGAAAAAATGGAAAATGAAGGTATTATTGCGAATGTAAAATATGCAAGAGGCACACACGGCGAAGTGCTGGTTGTATTCCTAAAGGAAGCTATAGTGACGCCACGCGGCAATGCATACATAGATGAACTTATGAAGCGTTATTCCTAAAGACAATCGATTTATTCGGTTGTCTTTTTTAGTATCTTGATTGTAAAGAAAACAGTTGATTAATGTATAATGAATCAAAGTACTATACTTTTATATAACTGGAGGACTTTTTTTGAATTATATTCTAGACCATGTTGGCATTGCCGTACGAAGCATTGATGATGCATTGCCTTTTTACCTTGAAGTTTTAAATGGCACCTTGGAGGACCGCTATACAAGTGACGCTCCAGGTGTGGAAGTACATGTAGCTGTTGTTAAAACCGCAGATAAAGTAATTGAATTATTAGAACCAACAAACAAAGAATCACCGATGGCCCGTTTTATTAAGCAGCGGGGGAAAGGTGTTCATCATCTGGCATATCGAGTAGATAACTTAGATGACGCTATCCAAGAAGCCCGCCAAAAAGGAGTTCGTTTTCTGGAAGATACGCGGCGAGTTAACCTCCGAGGAAGACGGCTGATCTACCTAAATCCAGCTTCTACGAATGGTACATTAATAGAGCTGTGTGACTATTTAAATAGTTAAAGACATTTGATAGAGGAGCTTGCTCCTCTTTTTCTTATGCCTCAGGAATGATAGTAACAGCAATAGTGCGAATCGGCTCACTATTGTTACTGTTTGAAGTGCTGTTATAGTATTTAACCATTAAATCGTTAAGTTCTTTTTGAAAGTCATGAAAGGTAGCTTCATCCAGTTTCATTTCTAATAAAGAAAAGGTTGAACGATCCTCAGGACTAGCGCTTTTTTCTAATTTTGTTAAATAGTTTTGATATTGATTCAGAAGAGATAGCTGATAGTAGGAATAATAATTAAGCTTTTCTTCATTAGTAGTTTTTTTCCAATCCTCCGCACTTAATTTTGCTTCTTCTGCGTTTAATGCATAATATTTCTCCACAACAGATCGGACTTTTTTTTCCTTCACAATCCGAATAATGCCTGCATCCAGCAATACTTGAATATGCCTGTACAA
The DNA here is from genome assembly GCA_031179905.1 of Bacillus sp. (in: firmicutes). Taxonomy (GTDB): domain Bacteria; phylum Bacillota; class Bacilli; order Bacillales; family Cytobacillaceae; genus Niallia. The sequence continues at coordinate 33,220 of JAPSHL010000010.1, forward strand.
AGTAGCCTGTGGCACATCTTTAATAGTTCTTACCATCTCTAACGGGGTTAATCCTTCTTCACCGCTTCGCATTAAAGCCTGTGAAATTTTTATTCTTACTGGATGTATTAATGCATCAGCTTTATTTACCATCATCCTGCTCCAATCTGTTCATAATTTTACCGCATTAAATGTCATGCACGAAGTAAATCGTCTTTACCACTTTGATAATGTTATCATTATAAAGAATAATAATAAATTAGACAATAATAATGGAAAAATAGTGCAATTAGTAAAAATATATGTTATCGTTATCGATAATGATAATATAAATTTATAGGGAGGTTAAAAGTTCATGAATCTTCATTATGGTTTAAATGATTTGAAGGATATAGATTTTATCTCCTTCTTGCCTATAGTACTGCCAATTTTCGCAATAGGTTTAATATTAATATCCACTGCACTTATTGATTTATATCGTAATCGGGAAAATAGACAAAATGTATTTATTTGGACACTTATTATTATATTTGTCAACCTAATCGGCCCAATTCTGTATTTTGTATTAGGAAGAAAGGGAAGTGAAAAAGTATGAAGTTAGAAATAAAAAAAATAACGAAGAAATTTAATAAAAAAGTTGCTGTCGATAACTTTTCAATGGAAGTGCAAACTGGAGAATGTGTAGGCTTAATTGGGCCTAATGGTGCAGGAAAATCCACATTAATTAAAATAATTTCAGATATAATCGATCCAAGCGCGGGAGAAGTATTTCTTGATGGAAAGAAAATTACGCATATGAAAAAGGAAATCGGCTATTTACCGCAATATCCAAATTTCTATCAATGGATGACGGCATTTGAAACACTGATGTTTATGGGACAGCTGTCAGGTCTGAAAAAAGAAGAGCTAACAAAAGAGATTCCTCACATTTTATCTAAAGTTGGCTTAAGTAAAGAAGGGAATTCTCGAATTAGAACATTTTCAGGCGGCATGAAACAAAGATTGGGAATTGCACAGGCTTTGCTGCATAAACCTTCATTAATTGTAATGGATGAACCAGTATCAGCATTAGATCCGATTGGCAGAAGAGAGGTTCTAAATATCATTCAAGAGATTAAAAAAGACACGACCATCCTATTGTCCACACATATATTGAGCGATGCGGAAGAAATATGTGAAAGATTTGTGATTATTAAAGATGGACAAAAAATCGAGGATACTACAATACATGAATTATTAAATAGGCATAACAAAAATAAAATTAAAATGGATATGACGGAAGCAAGTCTTATGTGGCTGGAGAAAGTAAAATTCTATAATTATGTTAAAAACGTAGAAATTGTCCATACTACAGCGAAAATTGAAGTGGAGAATATCTTATTAAATAAAAATATGTTATTAGCCAGTGCATTAGAAAATAATGTAGATATTTTAAAATTTGAAATCGATAACGATACATTAGAAGATATATTCCTAAAGTTGGTGGTGTAAAGATGACCAATTTTGCGATACTAACAAAAAAAGAATTTATTCAAATGATTCGTGATTTCAAGATGGTTTGGTTCCCGCTTGTTTTTGTTTTTTTAGGAATTACCCAACCAGTTATAAGCTATTACTTACCTTCCATATTAAAAGCAATGGGAGGAAATCAAGGAATAACCATTGATCCGAGCTTTGCAGCACAAACAGGGGGAGAGGTGCTGGCAGCTACTTTAGGTTCTCAGTTCGATCAATTAGGGATAATAATTATTGTTGTTTCCTTGATGGGTGCTGTTCAATCTGATAAAGCAAATGGTATGTTAGCATTTATCCTGACACGGCCAGTAAGTGTGGCACAATATTTTGGTGCAAAACTCATGTCTAATTATTTATTTGCTGCAGCGGCTGTCACAATCGGATACTTGATCTCTTATTTATATGTAAATTTATTATTTTCGAATGTGAACTTTACGGAAATGATTTTGGCTTTGCTGTTTTATTTAGTATGGGTATTCTTTATTGTTTCCTTTACAACGATGGTGAGCACCTTATTTAACAGTCAAGGCATTATCGCATTAATATCTATCGCAGTTTTACTTATTGGTAGAATCCTCGTCGGTATAAGCCCTGTTTTCGATCTAATTAATCCTGCGAGTATGAGTATACATGCTGTCGATGTCCTCACGATAGGTACTATAAATCCTAAATTAACAGCAAATTTGCTAATTACCCTGATTTTATGTTTTTTAACAATGATTATATCGAAAGCTTGGATTTCAAAGAAGAAATACGACAATAAATAAAATTTCCATTTGGCGAAAAAACAGCAGCTGCAATTATACTAAGACAGAATGAAAAACTACAGGGGATGAAAGTCATAATTCTTAAGGAATTATAAAAACACTTATCACATTCCTGCTTTCTAAGGGGAAATATGATAAGTGTTTTATTATTATAGTAAATTTTACTGTGTTGCTACTTTATAATGTTTTAACTAGAATACTAGCAATAAGGACAGATGCTACAGTAACTGTTGTAAAACCTCCGATTAGCATTGGCGGAGATAATTCATTTAGCAGTCGTTTTTACTCTTCTTCCGTCCGGCCAACACTGCGGCTTACTTCCTGACATAAAATATAATCAGCCGGGAAGCCAAACATCGCCGTTAATGCGAGTGACATGCCTTTATATGGGTGCCATTTCACTAATTTTGAAATAACGAACCCTCCAACAAGAATTCCAATTTCACCAATAATAATAATTGTTAGAACCTGTGGAATAAAATGTAGAAACTCTGTAAGACTTACTTTACTCATCGAAGCAATAACAATAAATATCGTACCTAATACGGCAATACTAGACGCCTTTGCTTTATCCATGATATTTTCATTGTAGAAGTTTACTTTAGTACCTATTACACCGATGAATAAACACCAGATTGTTCCGCTTATCCCAGTGAGTTCACCAAGTACTGTACCAAGCGAAGCCCCAACAAACAATTTAAACAATAAAATATTTGCTGTGTTGAATTCATATTTCTTCCTTTTCTTAGGTTCGCTGACTGCGTCTCCGCCATGATG
>JAPSHL010000128.1 GCA_031179905.1 Bacillus sp. (in: firmicutes)
TGGCGAGGATGAAAAGAACAGAAAAAGAAGTGCGAGTACATCTGCAAAAGAAATTCGAGGAAGATATGGTTGTGGCAGAAATAATTCGCAAGCTTTATGAGATGAAGTTTCTGGATGATGAGGACTATGCCTTTTCTTATGTGCGAACACAAAAAAATACATCTGATAAGGGGCCTTCATTAATTAGAAGAGAGCTAAGGGAAAAAGGACTGGGAGATGAATTAATAGGCAGAGCTTTAGGTGAACTCCCCTTTGATGTCATGCTTGCTAATGCAGAAAAGATAGCTGCAAAGGCGATGAACAGCAATAAAAAAAATTCCTATAAAATTGCTAAGCAAAAGGTAGAACAGACATTGGCTAGAAAGGGATATCCAAGTGCAGTCATACAGGAAGTAAAGCTTTCATTAGACGAGACAGATGAAGACGATGAGCTTGCTGCTTTGCGCGTTCACGGTGAAAAAGCTCAGCGAAAGTTCTCAGCGTATAAAGGCTACGAATTTAAACAGAAGATGAAGCAGTTCTTATACAGAAAAGGCTTTTCCATTGAGTTAATTGATAGATATCTTGATGAGCTAGAGAGCTTTGAGGATTAACTTGCTAGTTCATTTTTTTTGCTGAAAGTTTTCTTGTCATTTAAAATAAAGCAGATAGCAGGGGAAGGGGGATAGGAGCAATTGCAAACGAAAAGATACAGCATGATGTCTGAGTATGAATTACGGACTGAAATTGCACAATTAAATGAAAAGGCAAAAAAAGCAGAGCAGCTGGGCATGGTCAATGAATTTGCAGTGCTAGAACGGAAAATTCTGATGGCAAAAGCATATTTGCTCGACCCGAATCAATTTAAACAAGGAGAAGTTTATGAAATTGAAGGAGACCCTGGCGTGCGGTTCCATATTCATTATATGAATGGCATTTTTGCATGGGGAAAGAGAGACAATGACCAAGCACAAGAAGAAGGTATTCCCATCTCCTTATTAAAAAAATAGAAGGCATAAGAACGGGCAATCCGTTCTTATGCTAAGTTTTTTACTGTTTATCTCTATGTGATGATGCATTCATTCTTTCTTGCGGATGTGTATTAATTGTGCCATCTGCTCTTTTAGAAGCATACTCTGGTTTTGCTCTTGGTTCACCTTCGAATTTATTCTCATTTATATTATCTACCCCTTTAACCATTGGGCTATTCCTCCTTTGTTGTTCATATATGGCTAAAAATGTGAAAACATTTTTACTTGCACATAATTAGTATTTGTATCAGTTAAGCAAACTATTAGCGTTATTTATAAGGAAAGAAGGTAGTTTTCATGTATGATTATCAAAAAAGACTTGTTGACAGATTGCTTGAGGTCAATGAGAATATAACAGTTATTCAGGCGCAGACATGGGTAGAGCTGCTATGGGATGATTTTGAAACAACATATGCAAAGGCAGGAAGGGATTATAAAGGAGCAGAAATGACAGAGAAGGTTGTAAGCCAATGGATTGAAAACTACGGTCCAAGCCTACATGAATTTGTCGCAGAAAATCCGAAGTATAAAGACTTTCTTGCTGAAAATAAACGAAGCTTTCATTAAAAAAAATCCAGCTGCAGCTGGATTTTTTTACTGATTCATTTAGTTTGTTAATATATCAAGTTTCTTCTTGAGCTTTTCTTCGCTAAATATCCATCCTGTATAGGAAGAAATGATGTTCAAGTCTGTATCCAGATGAACGACAGCGACAAAAGGATAATGCCCATTGCTGCGGTAGCGCAAATCGATAAAACGGACTTGGTATTGATCATCCAGCTCTGTAACTTCCCAGCGATAGACTGGAGAGAAGGAGAGAAAGGCAGACAGGTTGCTGTCTGTCTTAGCTGCTTCAAGCACAGGTGTGGATGGAATGGCAATTCGCTTAAATTGATCATATATTTCAATTTTATAGTTATGTGCTCTGCCGACGTAGAAGTATTTATCAGTCATTACTGCAACACGCCAGTGACCGTATCTCATCGTTGGAGATAGGATTATAGTGTTTGCATCAGGAATGACTTCTTTTACTTTATGCTTTACCCTTCTTTGGGCCATATATCGGAGAATATAATAGAAAACCAACACGACATACAGTATCAGGAACGTATATCCAGGAGGAGCTCCGAATGCCCAAATGAACAGGCCAACTATGTGCAATGCAAAAATGATTGGATCGAACGTGTTGATGAAGCCTAGTGCTACCCATTTAGAAGAAAATGGCCTTAATGCTTGTGTCCCGTAAGCGTTAAAGATGTCGACAAATACATGTAGAAAGACGGCAATGAATGTCCACATCCATAAATGGAGCAGGTTAGCTTCAGGAAAAAAAGGATATAAAACAGCAACAATTAAGAGCGGCCATAAGACCACAGCAGGAATTGAGTGGGTTATACCTCTGTGATTACGGATATATACAGCATTATTTCTTAATTTTAAGACGGTATCGACATCAGGAGCTTGAGAACCGGCTAATGTTGCAATCATCACACTTATTGTTGTCGCATGGCTTCCTGCAACTGCTGGATCAAGAGTAGCCAAGCCTCCTAGCGCTAATCCCATCACTACATGTGTCCCAGTATCCAAGAATAGAAAACCTCCCTGATTTGCATAAGCAATTAATGGATATCTACCTAATAATTTCTATAAAAAATAGCTTTATTTTTTTTATGAGTAAAGATACACTTTGATTTTAGACTAATTAAAAATAAGACCTCTCTTTACTTTGTGAAAGAGAAACGTTATCTATACCTTATCATTGGGATTGTTTTGATGAAAGCCCAAAATGGAAAATAGAAGAACTCATTTTATGTTATTCCCCATTTCAAAAAATATTAACATGGTGGAGGGTAAAAGTGAAAGAAGAAGTAAAACACCAATTGGACATCCAGCAATTTAGAGAAGACCTGCTTAATTGGTTCATTGCAGAACAGCGTGACCTTCCTTGGCGTAAAGACAAGGATCCATATAAAGTTTGGGTATCAGAAATTATGCTTCAGCAAACAAAGGTGGATACAGTTATACCGTATTTTAATAGGTTTGTTGAACTGTTCCCATCCATTGATGCATTGTCAGATGCAGAGGAAGAAAAAGTGCTGAAAGCTTGGGAAGGCCTCGGGTATTATTCGCGTGCGAGGAATTTACATAGTGCTGTTAAGGAGGTTAAGGAAAAGTATGGTGGTGTTGTTCCGAATAACCCAGCAGAAATAGCAACTTTGCGTGGTGTGGGCCCATATACCGCCGGCGCGATTCTCAGCATAGCATATGGTGTACCGGAACCAGCAGTAGACGGAAATGTAATGAGAGTATTATCGAGAATTCTGTCGATATGGGAAGATATTGCCAAGCCAAAAACCCGGAAAACTTTTGAACAAGCCGTCAGGATGTTAATATCTCATGAAAATCCGTCTTACTTTAACCAAGCTTTAATGGAGCTTGGAGCACTTATTTGTACACCGACATCTCCGTCCTGTCTATTATGTCCTGTTCGGGAGCATTGTCAGGCCTTCATGGATGGCACACAGGGAGAGCTTCCAGTAAAGACAAAGAGTAAAAAGCAGAAGGTCGTTCAGTTGGCTGCGGTCATTTTATCAGATGAAAACGGAAGAACCCTAATTCACAAACGATCAGATAAAGGATTGCTCGCTAACTTGTGGGAGTTTCCTAATATAGAAATAGTGCAGACGCTAACAAGTGAAGCAGAGCAGTTAAAAGAGGAAATGTTAAGCAGATATGGAGCAACAATTGAAGTGGAGGAAAGCATTACAAGGATTGAACATGTATTTTCCCACCTTATTTGGCAAATTACAGTCTATAAAGGAAGGCTAATCAGCCTCGTTGAAGAGACAGACACCATAAAAAAAGTGAATGCCAAGGAAATCGAACCATATCCATTTCCTGTATCTCATCAAAAAATGCTGAAATTTATACCTGAAGCTGACTAAGAAACAAGCCTTTCCCTAATGGGAGAGGCTTGTTTTTCAATCATAGCTTACTTCTGTGCCGTGGGTCCAATCTGCTTCCTGTCTTTTCAGTCCGCCTCTATTTTCGATTTCCTCGATAATTTTTTTATGGATAGAAACACCTTCTACATTCAAATATTGGGTCATTTGCTGCAAGGAATGATGAAAGTAGGCGAGTTCACTGTCTTTCCATTCAGATTTATCCATCATTGCCAGCTCTGTTATATCTCTGCCAACATACATATAAGCACCTTCCTTCACTAATCATCTATAAGTATTGTGTTGTTGTTGATTGCGAACTATGCATGGAACAGGTAAAATGTGAAGCGAAATGTAGAAGGAAGGGATTGGTAAAGTTTGGACAATAAAGTAGCTTTAATCACAGGCAGTTCTAGAGGGATTGGCAAAGCGACGGCATTGAAGCTTGCCGCGTCTGGTTATGATATTGTTATAAATTACGCAAGGAGTAAGAAGGCAGCAGAGGAAACGGCAGAGGAAATCAGAGCACTAGGAAGACGGGTTCTAATTGTAAGGGCGAATGTAGGCGATGTGGCTAAGATTAAAGCGATGTTTGCGGAGATAAAAGAGGAATTTGGCAGATTGGATGTATTTATAAACAATGCTGCATCTGGAGTGTTAAGACCAATTATGGAGCTTGAGGAATCACATTGGGATTGGACGATGAATATAAACAGCAAGGCACTGCTGTTTTGTGCACAAGAGGCTGCGCGGCTGATGAAAGAGGGCGGGAAAATTGTCAGCATCAGCTCATTAGGTTCAATCCGTTATTTGGAGAACTACACGACAGTTGGTGTGAGCAAAGCCGCTATGGAAGCTTTGACACGCTATTTAGCTGTTGAACTGGCACCTAAGAATATTGTTGTCAATGCTGTTTCAGGCGGAGCGATTGATACGGAAGCACTGAAATCATTCCCGAACAGAAAAGAACTATTAAGCCACTCTGCTGAGAGAACGCCAGCAGGAAGAATTGTGGAAATAGAAGACATGGTGAACGCTGTCATGTTTTTGGTCAGTGATGACGCAAGTATGATCAGAGGGCAGACAATCATTGTTGATGGAGGAATCTCCTTATTGGTTTAACATTTTAAGGACCGGGAATACCGGTCTTTTTTAATGTCTATCAGATGAATCTCCAATAAACTCAAAGGAGAAGATATGAGTCTTTGTCAGATCTATCACTTCTTTTATGAATTCCTCCTGTGATTCTTTGAATCCGTTTCGAATCCAGTTTAATATTAGCCCATAGAAGCCGTAAGCAGTATAGCGCTTGAAATAATCCATATTGACGGGAATATGATTAATTGTATCGAACACGAATTGCTCCTTATAGATTTTTAAAATCGTCTGTGGAAGTTTAGTATGCAATCCAGGCAATGTATCGTCGCATTTTATCAGCTCAAAAAAATTACGGTTTTTGTATATGTAAGAAACAATACTAAAAGATTGCGGATTAAGCTTTGCTGTATAGAATTTATTACCATGCCCATGCATATATGGTATACCTGTCGCTGCTTCTAAACCTTCAAGCTTAGAAACAAGCAAATCTTCTGCCAGTTCTATTTTGTCCGGGTAGTGGGTGTAAAAGGTGCTGCGATTATAGGCTGCATGGTCAACGATATTTTTAACGGTCACCGCGTGATAGCCTTTTTCTTTTATTAGTTCTATTAATGCTTGCTTCAAATGTTCTTTCGTCCGGTTTTGCCGATTTGTCACCGGATGTTCCTGATCCATGAAAAAAAAACCTCCCTGTAAATAGACAGATTTATCACAAGTGTCTAACTAATAGACACTTAATGATATCTTAATGATTGTTAATTGTGAACAAAAGAGTAAAATTTAATTTGTAATCAAACATATTCAAGAAACAGTCTAGTACTTTTCATAAGAATATGTAAGCTTTTTTTAGGGGGATTTACAATGGGAAAATTACAAGATAAAGTTGCAGTAATCACAGGCGGTGCATCTGGTATTGGTGCAGCAACAGCACGTTTATTTGTCTCAGAAGGTGCTAAAGTTGTACTTGTAGACTTAAATGAAGAAAAAGGAAAGGCCTTCGAGTCAGAATTGAAAGCGCTTAACGCTGAAGCTCTGTTCGTTAAAGCGAATATCACTAGTGAAGCAGAGGTTGCCAATATCTTCAAACAAACAATAGATACATTTGGCAAAGCCGATATTGTATTCAACAATGCAGGTATCGGCCGTGTTCAGCCTTCACATGAATTAGACTACTCAGAATGGCGCCAAACAGTAAATGTAGACTTAGATGGTGTGTTCCTAGTGGCACGTGAAGCTATCCGTGAAATGCTGAAAGCTGGCGGAGGTACAATCGTTAATACAGCCTCTATGTACGGATGGGTAGGATCACCTGGTTCTGCTGCCTATAATGCAGCCAAAGGCGGCGTTGTTAACTTAACTCGCTCTCTAGCACTGGAATATGCAGAACAAAATATTCGTGTCAATGCTCTTTGCCCTGGATTTATCGACACACCAATCATTCCGGAAGAAAGCAAATTGGCACTGGCTGCAGCAACACCTGTAAAACGTCTCGGCAAAGCTGAAGAAATGGCAAAAGCTGTTTTGTTCCTTGCTTCTGATGATTCTTCTTATATGACTGGGAACAGCTTGATTGTAGACGGCGGCTATACTGCACAATAATTTGCTCTCGATTTAAGCAAAAAAGGGGGAAGACAGTAATGAATAATCGTTATGATGGCAAAGTTGTGTTAATTACAGGGGCAGGATCTGGCTTAGGACAGGCTTCCGCTCTACAAATTGCTAAAGAAGGAGCAAAGCTGTCACTTGTTGATTTAAATGCTGCCTCTTTAGAAGCAACAAAAAACCTAGTGCTTGAAGCAGTACCAGAAGCGGAAGTTCTGCTCATCACAGCAAATGTGGCAGATGAGAAGGCAGTTGAAAACTATGTAAACGAAACTGTTGCTAAATTCGGCAAAATTGACAGCTTTTTCAACAATGCAGGAATTGAAGGTAAACAAGATCTTACAGAAGATTTCGGCCTAGACGAATTCCAGAAAGTCGTTAATATAAACTTAAATGGTGTATTTTATGGCTTGAAATACGTATTAAAGGTCATGAGAGAACAAGGCTTTGGTTCAGTTGTTAATACAGCGTCTGTCGGAGGAATCCGCGGAGTTGGTAACCAATCTGGATATGCAGCAAGCAAGCACGGCGTTGTCGGCTTAACTCGCAACTCCGGAATTGAGTACGGCCAATATGGAGTCAGCATTAAAGCAATCGCCCCTGGTGCAATTATGACACCGATGGTAGAAGGATCATTGAAACAAATCGATCCAGACAACTGGGAAGAGGTCGGCAAACAATTTGTTGAACCGAACCCAATGAAGCGCTTCGGCAAACCGGAGGAAGTCGGTTACTTAGTAGCATTCCTTCTATCTGAACAAGCAAATTTCATTAATGCAACTGTTATTCCAATTGACGGCGGACAGTCTTACAAATATTAATATTTATGATAAAAGTTCCTGATCATTTGTATTGTAAATTTTAATGAGTTTTCATTAGCCCCCCAGGTTAATCAGCCTCTTTGGAACTTTACAATAGATTATCTGCCTAATTAGGACTTTTATCATTATCAAGCACGGGTAAATCCCGTGCTTTTTTTATATGGTTTTTATTGGAATTAAAAAATAATGGATAGAACTTCTGCATACGGGACAAATTAATATTCGTGGAGGTGATAGTAATGGCTAAAAAAGCAGGTAGCACACAATCTGGAACTAACATCCAAGAAGTAAAACAACAAAACGCTTCAGTAACTTCTGGTCAACAATTCGGAACAGAATTCGCTAGCGAAACTGATGTGCAAGAAGTAAAAAGACAAAACGCACAAGCAGAACAAAACAAATCTCAAAACTCATAATAATAGCTAAAAACGAAGGCACTTTTCTTAGAGGAAAGTGTCTTCGTTCATTTTCCCCAAAAAATTCTCCCCTTTTCTCAAGATATAGTTCGACAAAACTTCTTGCCAGTCTACAGAAGTAGTCAAAGGAAATAGAGGCTTGAAGTGGAAATAAATCTAGAGAAAAATAAATTCACCATTCCACGTGAAATTTTTAAACGGCCAGTGTAAAAAAAGAGAGAAGATTTCCCTCTTTAATGATGAGAGTTATTAAATTCTTGCTAAAAATATCAAATAGGATGTGTATGTTCATGGACGTGTTCAATGGATTAGTAGGAGAACAGATGAAAATTATGGAAAAATTGCTGTACTTACAGAGTGAATTGGAGCGCTGTGAAGAAATTGAAGAGCAATTACAGCAATTGCAAAAGGAAACGGAGCTAAAGGAAGTACAGGTTGAGATCATGAACATGGAGATGGAGTTAAAGGAAATTCAACGGATTTTTGAAATGCAGACAGAAAAAGTAATAAAGGTATACCAGCAAAATGAAATGAATTTGAGCTCAATTTAACAGGCAGCGGTAAATAATTCTTATCCCTTCTGCAAATTCAATGGTTCTTTTGTTTTAAATTTTTCTATTAACCGTTATAATAGTAGAAAAAAGAGGAATAGTTCTTTGTTGCCTTTATTGGGAATTAGAATATTTAAGTGTAAGTAGGTTGCAAAGCGTCCGCAAAATGAAAGTAGGGGAGAATAATGGGCGTACCTATCGAGGGTGAACCAATACAAATTCATAGCTACAAGCATAATGGGCACATCCATCGAATCTGGGACGAAACAACGATACTTAAAGGGACGCAAAATTTAATAATAGGCGGTAATGATCGAACAATTGTTACAGAATCAGACGGCAGAACATGGGTCACCCGTGAACCAGCAATATGCTACTTTCATTCCCAATATTGGTTTAATGTAATTGGGATGATAAGGGAAGACGGAATCCATTATTATTGTAACCTTAGTTCGCCATTTATTTATGATGGAGAAGCAGTTAAGTATATTGATTATGATTTGGATATTAAAATTTTTCCTGATATGACCTTTAATCTCCTTGATGAGGACGAGTATGAGCGTCACCGTGCGGAAATGAATTATCCGGATGCGATTGACCGTATCTTGAAATCGCATGTTAATCAATTGATCCAATGGATACGCCAAAGAAAAGGTCCCTTTGCACCAGATTTTATTGATTTATGGTATGAAAGGTATTTAACGTACAGAAGTTAATATGTAAGCAGGATAGCTTGTTGAGAGTTCAGCAAGCTTTTTCTTTTGTTTTGATTTGTACAAGTGGTAAAATAACATCTTGTTTGGAAGCTTTGTTCTAATTTATTTGTTTACATACCAACTTTGGAAAGGAAAAGAGGAGAGAGTGTGGACAGTATTAAAAGATATTTGCATTTCGTGAAACCTTACCGAATGCAAATTATAGGGACTATCATCATAGGTATCATTAAATTCGCTATTCCTTTGCTCATTCCGCTTTTGCTCAAATTTGTAGTTGATGACATTATCAATGCGACAGATTTGGACAAACAAGAAAGAATCACCAGTCTTTTGAAGATGATGGGTATAATGTTGGTCATCTTTGTCATTATTAGGCCGCCAGTTGAATACTACCGCCAGTACTTTGCGCAGTGGACGTCAAATAAAATTCTTTATGACATTCGTGATCAGCTGTTTGCTCATCTGCAGAAACTGAGCTTAAAGTATTACTCTAACACGAGGGCAGGCGAGGTTATCTCCCGAGTGATTAATGATGTGGAGCAAACGAAGAACTTCATCCTGACAGGTCTTATGAATTTATGGCTCGATGGTGTTACAATCTTAATAACCATTGGAATTATGCTGACGATGAACGTGAAGCTGACAATTGTCTCTATTATCCTTTTGCCGTTTTATGCGTTGTCAATCAAACATTTCTTCGGAAACTTAAGGACGCTAACACGAGAGAGGTCGCAGGCATTAGCAGGAGTGCAGAGTTTCTTGCATGAG
>JAPSHL010000011.1 GCA_031179905.1 Bacillus sp. (in: firmicutes)
GATGGAATGGTTGTCAGGAACAAGAGCAAAGTTTTTAGTTGTATCTCCTCAGGAACATGATTTTTTAACAGGAGTAATCAGCCATCTGCCCCATATTGTTGCAGCGTCCCTTGTTCATCAGGCAGATGCAGCCAGCAAATCAAATGAGCTTGTTACTAGGCTTGCTGCAGGCGGATTTAGGGATATTACAAGAATTGCTTCAAGCAGCCCAGCGATGTGGAGGGATATACTCTTGCATAATAAAGCAGTGCTACTTGATCTACTTGACAGCTGGATCCAGGAGATGGAGAAAGTCAGTTCCTTAATAAAGGCAGAAGAGTCTGGCGAGATATTTGATTATTTTCAGAAAGCAAAAAATGTCAGAGATGAACTTCCGCAAAATCAGAAGGGTGCCATTCCTGCATTCTATGATCTCTATGTAGATGTACCTGACTATCCAGGGATTATTTCTGAGGTGACTGGTTTTCTGGCAAAGGAAAATATCAGCATTACAAATATACGTATTGTGGAGACTAGGGAAGAGATTTATGGTGTGCTAGTAATAAGTTTTCAAACAGAAGAGGATCGGACAAGGGCGCAGGCATGTATTGCTGCTTATTCCAACTACGATACCTCAATCGGTTAAAGAATTGTATGGATTAAGGTGATAAAAATGGATCGAAAACAGTTGAAGCAAGTACCAGGACCACTTGCAGGGGAAATTGCGATACCGGGAGATAAGTCTATCTCCCACCGCTCTGTTATGTTCGGTGCAATTGCAGAGGGAAAGACTACCGTTACAAATTTCTTAATGGGAGAAGATTGTTTAAGTACAATTTCTTGCTTTATGAAGCTGGGTGTAAACATACAGCATGATAATGAGAAGGTTATAATTGAAGGCAGTGGACTTGATGGTTTGCAGGAGCCTAAAGAATTGCTTGATGTTGGAAATTCTGGCACGACTATCAGATTGATGTCGGGAATACTTGCTGGCAGGGATTTTCACAGCACATTGGCAGGAGACAGCTCGATTGGCAAACGTCCGATGACAAGAGTTGTCGGACCGCTTAAAAAAATGGGTGCAAAAATCGATGGAAGAAGCAACGGAGAATTTACGCCACTTTCCATCCGCGGTCAAAGATTAAAGGCAATATCTTATGAACTCCCTGTGGCAAGTGCCCAAGTGAAGTCCTCCATTCTGTTTGCAGGTCTTCAGGCTGAAGGCACAACAACAGTTGTGGAGCCGGTGTCAACAAGAGATCATACGGAAAGAATGATTAAAGCTTTTGGCGGAGATATTCGTGTGGAAGGAAAAAATATTCAGGTTAAAGGTGGACAAAAGCTCGTTGCAGCAGATATCCATGTGCCTGGCGATATTTCTTCAGCAGCTTTTTTCCTTGTAGCAGCAAGCATTGTTCCAGGCAGTTATGTAACATTAACGAATGTCGGTTTAAACCCAACAAGAACTGGAATTATGGATGTTCTTGAAAAAATGGGTGCTGTTGTTACCATCAAGAATGCTAAGGATGAGTTTGAACCGTCTGGTGACCTTCTAATTGAGGCTTCTTCTTTAAAGGGCACAACAATTGAAGGAGATATCATCCCGAGATTGATTGATGAGATTCCGATTATTGCATTGCTGGCAACACAGGCAGAAGGAACAACTGTCATTAAAGATGCAGAAGAACTGAAAGTGAAGGAAACAAACCGTATTGATACAGTTGTAAATGAATTGAAAAAGCTTGGTGCCGATATTGAAGCAACAGAAGACGGTATGATCATCAGGGGAGGTGCACCTCTTAAAGGTAATACAGTAAACAGCCACGGCGATCACCGTATCGGCATGATGCTTGCAGTTGCATCATTAGTTGCAGAAGGTGATATTATCCTGGAAAACGCCGAAGCAATTTCCGTTTCATACCCTTCCTTCTTCGAACATATGGAGAGCTTGACCGCAAAATAGTGAATAGTAGCTTGGGGAAAAGAGGTGTCATAAAAAACACCTCTTTTTCTATTTTTATAATCAGTCATAAAATCACTTAATTTATCATAGCTTGTCTTAAAAAGCTTGGTGGTGGGTAAATGGCATATATTATTGAAAATGTAAGCATTTTAAAAAATCGGTCACTAAAGAAGACTTCCCTGCACATCGAAGACAACAGGATTAATGCACTTAAAGATCGGTTCTCGAAGGAGCGCAGTATTAGGATGGACGGAAATCCGTATATCATTACTCCAACGCCCATTATTTACGATAACGAAGTGACTAGGCTAAACCCCAAACAGCAAAAGGACCATATTCAAGGCATTATAAAAAAAGGCTGCACCATGTTCCTTGCTGCATGTCATGTGAATAAGGAAAGAGAGCTTTCATACGAATTGAGAAAGACGAAGAATATGCTGTTGAATTGTGCCGTCGATTATGTTATATGTATTAAAATACCCCTTAAGATCCTAACAGTAAGCCTGATAAGGTCTTGTAAAAAAGAAAGGATTCCTGCCGTTTTCGTAGAAATTAACAATCATGCAGATTTATATAAAGTACCATGGGGATGGATTAAAGAAGCTGCCTTTCCATTTAATTGTCCGCTGATCCCCCAATTTTCGATCGAGGATGAAGAAGAACGAAAAAAAGCACAGGAAGTTTGGACAGCAATTATGAAAGATGCCAATATTTCTTCCATCAAGAAAGAATTGATGGAAAAGAAAGTCATTCCATATGAGGCACTTATTAAGATTGGGATTTATCCGTTTAAAGGGAATATTTATCAAGGTGGAGAAGTAACTTATAATCTTTATGAAAAAAGCCGCTCAATCATAAATATTGATGAAACGGAATTATTTCATTATCATTATAATAGGATACTTGCAACCTACCATAAAGGCGTATGCATTCGGGCTGGGGAGAAAGTGTTCTACCAACCTGGATTTGGTGAACAGATGGAAATAAAAGTACCTTCCTTCTTTAGCGCAGGAGGAGTTTAGAAAGGATATAAAATGGAACGAGTAAACGAAATACTGACTTTATTAGAGAACGGTCAACAAGCAAAAGCTTTATCATATTATGAGGAGATACTCAGTCAAGGTTCGAATGAAGAAAGATTTGTATTGGGGGAGGAGTTGTTACAGCTAGGATTTCTTGAAGAAGCAAAGTCTTTATTCAAGATTTTGCTGGAAGCATATCCAGAGGAAGGCGAATTATTAGTATTGCTTGCTGAAACCGAAATGGAAATCGGCAATGAAGAAGAAGCAATTTCTCAGCTGGAAAAAATCCATTCTGAAGATGCAAGTTATCCTCAGAGCCTTCTGCTATTAGCAGATCTATACCAGATGGACGGGCTTTATGAAGTGAGTGAACAAAAGCTGCTCCAAGCGAAAAGAATTCTACCAAATGAAGTTATTATCGATTTTGCATTAGGAGAGCTTTACTCCGAACAAGGAAGAATTGCCGATGCAATAAACGCATATAAAACAGTAGTTCCAGAACAAACAACTGTCGGCGGGGTAAATGTTAATGGTAGAATTGCTGACAACATGAGTGCAGGCGGCGCATTTGAGGAAGCAATTCAATATTATGAACTTGCTTTAGAGGAAAAGATTGAAATTAACACGTTGTTTAATTTAGCGCTGACAGCATTGCAGGCAGGACAGCTTACCATTGCAATCAATCGTTTTGAAGAAGTGAAGACACTTGATCCTTCCTTCCATTCTTTATATTTATATTTAGCAAGAAGCTACGAACAAGAGGAAATGATTCAAGAAGCATTTGAGACAGTTAAAGAAGGGCTAAAGCATGATGAATTCAATAAGGAGCTATACCTGCTTGGTGGAAAGCTGGCGTTGAAACTAGGAGACGAAGCTTCAGCTGAAAAGCATTTCAGAGAAGCATTGGCTATTGATCCAGAATTCGCAGAAAGCGTACTGCTTTTGAATAAGCTGTTTTTGACGCAAGATCGTTTCGAGGATATCATCGAGTTAGTTGAACTTATGGATTCACAAGATATTGAGGAGCCTCAGCTGTTGTGGGACGGAGCAAAAGCGCTTCAAGGAATAGAAAATTATTCAGAGGCATTAAACAAATACCAAGAAGCATATACTTTCTTTAAAGAACTCCCAGACTTTTTATACGATTATGGTTATTTTCTTTTGGAAGAAGGAAAAAGACAGGAAGCTGCAGAAGTGTTTAATAGCCTTTTAGAAAAAGACCCGAGCAATGAAGAGTTTATTGAAATCGTCCAGCGTTTAACAAGCGGCGAATAAGGGCGAAAAACCTATCGTCTTTATTGACTGGAAAAAGGATTAAGGTGTTTAAACTAAAAACTTGGTTGAAAGCAGAGGAGGGAAACAAACATGAAAACCCCTGTATCTGTCAACGAAAAAAAAGACTTCATTCGTTGGTTTTTGAATCACTATCAATTGAAAAGAAGAGAATGTGTTTGGATTTTGAATTATCTGATGAGCCATGATCAGCTCATGGAAAAAGTGCATTTCGTCGAAAATGCTGAAAAGTGCCCGAGGGGCTTAGTGATGTCTACACATTGTGTTGACGAAGTCCCGTTTCGCTTTTATAAAGAAAATGTCATGACGACAGATGCAGAAAAATCCTTTCATGATATTCGCTTAAACAGAGATGAAGACATCTATATCCAACTGAATTTTTATGCTTCAAACAAGGCGCATCAGTATGCGGCTGTGCTAGTAGAAAATCCTTTTATGCCAAAACATTTGGAAATCAGTGAGAAGGATCGGTTTATTGCAGAACAATTCCTCGTTACGAGCATTGAAAAATTCCAAAAAGAAAAGCTGCTGGAATTGATTGATGAGGCGCTTGATAACGGAGATGAAAGTGCGTTCCGCGAGCTTACAAATCGTCTGAAGCAATTGCAAAGTACAGAATAACAATAAAATTTAGCGGCATGGCAAAAAGCAATCTTTATTGGCTTTTTGCCATGCCGCTTTTTTATTTTGCTTCCTAATAATGATGGAGGTAGAATTCCTATTTATGCTATCATAAAGGGAAATGAAAATATGTTTGAAAGAGGTGGCTGCCTAACATGAAATGGGTTCAGCTTATATTAGGAAATCGGTCGTTTATTTGGCTGCTCCTCATCATTAACACATTAGGGACAATCTATGGCTATTATTGGTATAGATTTCAGCTGGCTGAGACGCCAAGTATCTTTTTATTATTTGTCCCTGACAGTCCGACTGCCAGCCTGTTTTTTATGTTTGTATTGATAGCGTTTTTATTAAGGAAAAACACTCCCTTGTTTGAAGCTTTAGCTCTCCTGACACTTTTTAAGTACGGAATATGGGCAGTTGTTATGAATCTCCTTGTATTTGCAAAAACAGGCCAATTAGAGGTGGAATCAATGATGCTGATTGTTTCACACGGGGCGATGGCAGTCCAAGGACTTTTGTATTTACCTTATTATCGGATTAAGTGGCAGCACGCAGCCATTGCTGCAATATGGACATTGCATAATGACGTCATTGACTATGTATTTAACATGATGCCGAATTACAGTATTCTCAATCAGTCCATGGACCAAATTGGTTATTTTACATTTTGGCTTAGTATAGTAAGCATTGGTATTTGTTTTTATGCAGCCAAAAGGAAAACAGCTCTTTCGATTCTTTAGCATACATAGTTTTAAATTTATAGTCTAACCTTGTCCTTCCTAACATACATTTCTAATAGTATATCGGGGAGGGACAAGTATGATGAAGGCTAAATTGGTTGTGTTATTAATATTATTAATCCTGCTTACGCCTATTTCTATATCTGTATATGCAGACCAAGATTCGCCTATAGACGAGTTAGATACATTATCAGATGAAGCGCTGCAATTGGTTAAGTCAGAAAGATATGATGATGCAAAAAAAATTCTTGATTATTTTTCAAACCAATTCAGTATTGTAAGGCAGAAAGAGCGTACATTTACGATGGATGAACTGCAGATTCTAACTGGTGCTCGCGATGAAGCAGTCGAGGTGATTTCAAGCCCTTCTGCAGATACGAACGAACGAATCAACTCTGCAATTAAGTTCAGGCTTGCAGTCGATGCGGTTTCGTCAGGGCAAGAGCCTTTGTGGACACAAATGGAAGACCAAGTAATGGCATCATATCGAGAAATGAAGGATGCAGCTATTAATAACAACAAAGAGGAGTATGAAGCGAAGCTAAATTCCTTCTTGACGCTGTATCAAATCATCAACCCCAGCTTAAAGCTGGATGTGACAACAGCGCAATTTCAAAAATTAAATACAATGGTCGATTTTCTCGATACATACCGCTTACAAGTCTACACGAAAAACGAAACAAAGGAATTGGACGAGTTAGAATCGGAGCTTCAAGATGTATTTAATCAAGTATATGAAGATGAGGCAGATCCATCCCTTTGGTGGGTAATTATTTCAACTGGAAGTATTATTATCCTTACATTATCTTATGTCGGTTGGAGAAAATATTTAGGAGACAAGGAAGAAAAACGAAGAAGACAGAAAAGACCATAATAATTGACTTACGATTTTTCCCTGCTTACAATAAAAAATATACTAACGAAGAGATAGGGGGAAAAGCATGTTTATTATATATTTCATCATTATACTCATCATTCCTCTTTGGGCACAAATGAGAGTAAGAGGAGCGTACAAAAAGTATTCAAAAGTGGCTTCCTCGTCCGCGATGACAGGAAGAGAAGTTGCTAGAAGAATTTTGGACTCTAATGGATTATATGATGTATCTGTAGAAGAGACGAGAGGAATGCTTTCCGATCACTATGACCCGCGATCAAAGGTCGTCCGGCTCTCGACTAATAACTACCATGGTCATTCTGTTGCTGCTGCAGCGATAGCGGCACATGAGGTAGGCCATGCTATTCAGGATCAGCAAGCTTATGCATTCTTGCGTTTCCGCCACGCATTAGTTCCAGTTGCCAACATAGGAAGTAATTTTTCATGGATATTGATTTTGATTGGTTTCCTCCTTGGTGCAAGCAATTTTGTTTTATTGGGAATTATTTTTATGGCAGCCGCTGTATTGTTTCAATTCGTAACTCTTCCAGTAGAGTTTAATGCCTCTAGCCGAGCGATGGATGAAGTAGTTTCGTTAGGGATTATCCGCAATGATGAAGAAAGAGAAACGAAAAAGGTATTAAATGCTGCAGCATTAACGTATGTTGCCGCAGCCGCAGTTGCTGTTCTTGAACTGCTGAGGCTCATTATGATTTATACAGGAATGCAAAGGAATGAATAGTCTATGGACAAATCCATAGGCTTTTTTTATTTCTGAATAAATATTCTGAAAGCTCTTAAATGATTATTTCCATAATCGAAAGATAGTTGTATAATAATATCTGATTTTCTTAAAACAGCGAAATAGAAAGAAGGGTTAGTTTGCAGGCTGAAAGAGCATTACATAACACTCAACAAATCACTGTGTATCGGATTCTTTTTGCCATCAGTTTAGGTCACTTTATTAATGATTGCATGCAATCGGTAGTGCCAGCCTTATTTCCGATTATAGGTCCGACTATGAAATTGAATTATACAGAAATAGGCTGGATTGCATTTACGCTTAACATCACTTCCTCCCTCATGCAGCCGGTTTTCGGCATACTGGCAGATAAAAAGCCTATACCTTACTTTTTGCCGATTGCCATGTTGTCGAGCATGCTCGGAATGCTGGGGCTTGCTTTAGCTCCTAATTTTATTAGTGTGCTTCTGTCTGTTCTGTTCATTGGATTTGGCTCAGCTATTTTTCACCCAGAAGGCTCGAGAGTAGCCTACATGGCAGCTGGAAACAAAAGAGGGTTGGCACAATCTATCTACCAAGTAGGCGGTAATGGCGGCCAGTCACTTGCCCCATTGTTCACTGCATTTATATTTATCGGCACTGGTCAATTCGGCACAATATGGTTTACCCTTTTAGCTGCAATGGGCATGTGTATCTTGTTCTTTGTATCTAATTGGTATAAACAAGAGCTTGCATTACAGATGCCCGCCGCCAAGAAAAAAACGGTCAAAACAGAAAAAAGCGGGTGGAAGAAGGAAATTATCGTGGCCATCTGTTTATTGATCTTTTTAGTGTTTGCCAGATCTTGGTATGGTGCAGGCATCAATAACTTTTTCCATTTCTATATGATTGAAAAATTTCATAGTTCTATAAAACACGCACAAATTTATGTATTCCTGTTTATGGCAGCAGGTGTAGCTGGTACTTTCCTTGGCGGACCACTTGCAGACCGGTATGGTAAACGGACGATTCTGTTGTTTTCTTTAATCGGTTCGGCTCCATTCGCATTACTGCTGCCTTATGTTCCTCAATGGGGTATAGCACCGCTGCTTGTTATTATCGGTTTCATTCTTCAATCAAGCTTCAGCGTAACGGTTGTATACGCCCAAGAGCTGCTTCCGGGGATGATTGGCCTTGTGTCTGGCCTTATTGTCGGGCTTGCATTCGGGATGGGAGCATTAGGAGCTGTTATTTTCGGTGTCATCGGCGATTTATACAGTCTGCAGACAATAATGGTATTTTGCAGCATGCTTCCACTTTTAGGGATACTGACATACTTGCTGCCGAGTGATGCGCGCATACAAGAAATCCACCAAAAACCATAAAAGCAGGGGATGTCATCCCCCTGCTTTTAATGCTCAATCGGTCTTTTATATTCATCTAAAGTGAAGCCTTCTCCTAATACATCATGAACAACTGTCACTGACACGAAGGCATGGGGATCGATACTAGTTATAATCGACTTTAGTCGGACAATTTCCGTTTTGGCAACAACACAGTAAAGTACTTCTTTATCTTGTTTCGTGAAGGAGCCGTGTCCTTTTAACACAGTAACGCCGCGATCCATATCTTTTAGGATTTTGTCTGCTATCTCTGGGTTTTTGTCAGAAATGATGATAGCACCCCTTGCAGCGTAGGCACCTTCCTGCATAAAATCAATCAGCCTAGTACCTACAAACACCGCGACAAGTGTATACATGGCCTCTCTGTACGTTAAATATGTCAGCAAGGACAAAGTGATAACACATGCATCGAACAGAAACATCGTTTTGCCAATACTCCAGTGAAAATATTTATTGACAAGTCTTGCAATAATATCGACCCCGCCGGTTGTTCCGCCGAAGCGGAAGATAATGCCAAGCCCGATACCGATAAAGGTTCCTGCAAACAGAGCTGCCAATGTTAAGTCCTCTTTAAGAGGAATGTGCAGTTCGATTTGTGGGAGCTGGAAAAACCAAAAAAACACGGACACGCTTATCGTGCCAATAATGGTATAAATGAGAACATTTCGCCCGAGCAGTCTCCAACCAAGAAAAAAGAGCGGAATATTTAGTATTAGGTTTGTTATAGAAGGGTCCCAATTAAATCGTGCATATAACAGAAGTGTGATTCCCGTGAACCCTCCTTCTGCCAAGTTATTTTGCATGTTGAAGTGAACAATTCCAAAAGAAAAAATAGCCGATCCGAGCACAATGAAGAAAATATTTTTGAGCTTTAACGTCTTAAACATTTTTTCGCCTGCTTTCTATGTATAGCTGTCATATATAACCTTAGTATGAACCATTTATATTGGAGCCTATCCATTATACCGAATAGGTGTTGTCTGAGCAATCTCATCTTGCTAAGAAAAGCGGCTGAACTCCAGCGTGATTTTTCCGATAAATAATAATCAAAAACATTTGTAAAAAAAGAAAATGTTAGCTAACATGAAGGAGAATAGGCAGAATAATGCAGTTTTGAGGTGAAAAGGTTGAAAACAATACAAGAGCTTCAAAAAGAAGTGGATGATTACATTGGACAGTTTAAGGAAGGCTACTTCAGCCCGCTGGCTATGCTGGCCAGACTAACAGAGGAGCTGGGAGAACTGGCCCGTGAAATTAATCACTATTACGGCGAAAAGCCAAAAAAAGATTCGGAGAATGAAAAAGAAATTGCCGATGAACTTGGCGACATGCTCTTCGTTCTTATATGCTTAGCGAACAGTCTAAACATTGATCTTGAAGATTCTCATAATAAAGTTATGCATAAATTTAACACAAGGGATAAGGATCGCTGGACAAGAAAGGACGAAAGCTAAACATAAGCAGCAGCTTTGCTTGAACTCTATAAACGTAAAAGTCACCGGCTTAATACATATGAAAGCAAAAAAAGGAGCGTAATAAACAGTGGAAAAAGTCAAAATTGTAATAGCAGGGCCAAGAGGAAGAATGGGAAAAGAAGCAGTTTATCTGACAGGACGCACCGACCATTTTGAACTGGTTGGCGTTTTGGATCATAAGCATGAGGGGAAAAGATTAAGCGAACTAGAAGACTTCAACTCTCCTGCTTATGATGTCCCAATGTTCACTGATATTGAAAAATGCCTGCAGGAAGTAAAACCGGATGTGCTGATTGATTTAACTACACCAGAGTTCGGAATGTACCATGCAAAAACAGCACTTCAATATGGAGTAAGACCAGTTGTGGGAACAACAGGTTTTACGAATGAGAACTTAAAAGAGTTGGAAGCGCTATGCGAAGAGATGGACAGGGGCTGCATCATTGCGCCTAATTTTGCTTTAGGTGCTGTTCTTATGATGAAGTTTTCCAAACTTGCTGCCAAGTATTTTGAAGATGTAGAAATACTGGAATTGCATCACGACCGTAAGCTGGATGCTCCGTCAGGCACTGCTGTTAAAACGGCTGAACTGATTGCTGAAGTAAGAAAATCGAAGAAACAGGGACATCCGGAAGAAAAGGAAACAATCGCGGGTGCAAGAGGTGCAGACTTTGACGGGATGAGAATTCACTCCATCAGGCTGCCGGGTTTGATTGCTCATCAGCAAGTAATGTTCGGAGCAGAAGGCGAGACACTGACTCTAAAGCATGATTCCTACAACCGTACGTCCTTTATGTCAGGTGTAAGGTTTGCTGTTGATGAAGTATTAAAGGCAAATGTTTTAATATATGGACTTGAAAATATAATGGAGTAGAGGTGTAATTAATGAATATCGCATTAATAGCTCATGATAAGAAGAAAGATGATATGATTCGCTTTGTTGTAGCTTACAAAAAGATTTTTGAAAAGCATTCCCTGTTCGCAACAGGCACTACTGGTTCAAAGATACAAGAAGCAACGGGCTTGGAAGTACATCGTTTTTGTTCAGGGCCATTAGGAGGAGACCAGGAAATCGGAGCGTATATTGCTAACAATAAGATGGATATGGTTTTTTTCTTCCGCGATCCATTGACTGCACAGCCCCATGAGCCTGATGTAACGGCTCTTCTTCGTCTTTGTGATGTTTATTCAGTTCCCTTGGCAACAAATATGGGAACAGGAGAAGTGCTGATCAGGGGCTTGGAGCAAGGGGATATAGATTGGAGAAATATTGTACATGGAAATACAGACAAAATTACAGACGTTTAATACGGAAGAAATTGATATATTGGCAATCGGCGCCCATGCTGACGATGTTGAAATCGGCATGGGGGCAACCATTGCCAAATTTGCTGCAATGGGCAAAAAAATTGTCATATGTGATTTAACCAGAAGTGAATTATCATCAAACGGCACGGTTGAAACCAGAAAGGCAGAAGCTTTGGCTGCGGGAAAGGCTCTTGGCATACATGCCCGTTTTACTCTTCCTATAAAGGACAGAGGTCTTTGGAATGTGGAGGAGAACATTCAAGCAATAGTCGAGGTAATCAGGATTGTAAAGCCGAAAATCGTTTTTGCTCCATACTGGGAGGATAGACATCCTGATCATGGCAATTGTTCGAAGTTAGTCGAAGAGGCTGTGTTTTCTGCGGGTATCCGCAATTACAAAGTAATTGATACAGAACCCCATCATGCAGACCGTCTATATTTTTATATGATTAACGGTTTTCATAAACCAGATTTTGTTATTGACGTTAGTGAATATATGGAGATAAAAAAACAAAGCTTGAACTGCTATGCGAGTCAATTTACAAAATCAGCAGGAAGTGTGGATACGCCTCTTGTCAACGGCTATATAGAAAGTGTAGAAGCAAGAGAGCGCCTTTTCGGGAAAGAAGTCGGGCTTACGTTTGCTGAAGGGTTCAAGACGAAAAAGCCTGTTTTAATACATAATGATTTGTTGGGTGGTACGGTATGAAAAAGCTGAAAATAGGAATAACATGTTACCCGACTGTAGGGGGATCAGGTGTCATCGCCACAGAGCTCGGAAAGATGCTTGCAGAAAAAGGACATGAAATACATTTTATTTCATCGAGCATGCCATTCCGTTTAAATAAGATGTACCATAATATATTTTTTCATCAAGTAGAAGTCAGTCAATATTCTGTTTTTCAATATCCTCCATACGATATTGCCTTAAGCAGTAAGATGGCGGAAGTGATAAACCGGGAGGAGCTTGACCTTCTTCATGTTCACTATGCAATTCCTCACGCGGTATGCGCCATTTTGGCAAAACAAATGAGTGGAAGAGATATTAAAATTGTTACAACACTGCATGGAACAGATATCACTGTTTTAGGCTATGATTCTTCTTTGGCTGACAGCATTCGCTTTGGTATTGAAAAGTCAGATGTCGTAACAGCAGTGTCTGAATCCCTCGTGAAACAAACTTATGACTTGATTGGGCCTGAAAAGGATATTAAAACAGTTTATAATTTCATTGATGAGCGTGTGTACCGCAAGATTGATTCTTCTCATCTGAAGAAGGAATTTGCCATCAGTTCAGATGATAAGGTTGTTATCCATGTCTCGAATTTCCGGACTGTGAAAAGGGTGACCGATGTTGTGAAAGCCTTTAAAGGCATTTCAGACAAAATGCCTGCGACATTGCTGTTAGTTGGAGATGGCCCCGAAATGGCTAAGGTATGCAAGCTTGTTGACGAACTTGACATAAAAGCTAAAGTCCGCTTTTTAGGAAAACAGGAAAATTTAGAAGAGCTGTACAGCATCAGTGATTTAATGTTGCTGCTTTCTGAAAAAGAAAGTTTTGGCTTAGTTGCTCTTGAAGCGATGGCTTGTGGTGTACCGTGCGTCGGCACAAATATCGGCGGCATACCTGAGGTAATAGTGGATGGTGAGACTGGGATTATATGCGAACTTGGCAACATTGAAGAAATTGCAGAGAAGTCAGTTGCCCTTCTTCTAGATGAGAAGAAGCATCAACAGTTTGCAGCCAATTCTGCAGCAAGAGTCATGGATCATTTTCGTGGAGAAACAATTGTCAGCCAGTATGAGAAAATCTATGAAGAATTAATCCTTGCTGGGGAATATATATGAAACAGCCGTTTGCATCGGCAATCCCGATAATTGAAGAAATTGAAAAGGCTGGCTTTACTGCCTATTTCGTCGGAGGAGCTGTAAGGGACCACTTGCTGAAAAAACCGATTCATGATATTGATATTGCGACATCGGCAACACCAGTTGAAGTAAAGGCTATCTTTAAATCAACGGTTGATATCGGCATTGAACATGGGACCGTTATGGTCCTTTATAATAATGAAACTTTTGAAGTAACGACATTTCGGACAGAAAGTGAATATGAAGACTTCAGAAGACCAAAAGATGTAGCATTTGTTCGCAATCTCAGAGATGATTTGCAAAGAAGAGATTTTACGATGAACAGTTTGGCGATGGATAAGCACGGCAATATCATTGATTATTTCGATGGAAAAACCGACTTGGCCAACAAGCGAATCGTAACGGTAGGATCTGCACATGACCGGTTCGCAGAAGACGCGCTGCGCATGATGCGTGCGGTTCGGTTTGTCAGTACTCTCGATTTTCAGTTAGAGAAGCTAACCCTTTCGTCTGTAGAGGCTAACAGGCATCTGCTTGAAAAGATTGCGGTTGAAAGAGTTACAGCTGAGTTTGAAAAGTTATTGCTTGGTCAAGCAAGGACCAAAGCGATTGATCTTATGGTGCAAACAAAAATCTATGAGCATCTACCAATGCTAAGACCACATAAGAATGGTTTGATCCTGCTTTCTACCCTTTCTTGCCGGGATTTGGACATAAGTGAAATGTGGTCTTTACTTTTGATATCTTGTCAAATACCACATCAGGATGCAGATCAATTCCTTCGCAAATGGAAGCTGCCAGTCAAACGCATAAAAACAGTTCAAAGTATCATGAAAAGTGTGTCAGAAAGACAAAAGAAACAGCACTGGTCCAGTATGGATCTCTATAACTATGGCTTAAATATTGCAGAAAGTGGAGAAAAGGTGTTCAGTATACTTGCCGGAAATAGCGCAGACGTAAAAAGCGTAAGGGATGCTTATGGCAAGCTGCCGATTAAAAGCAGGGAAGAACTGCAAATTGACGGCCGAGACGTTTTAGAATGGAGCGGAAGACCACCGGGACCTTGGATGAAAGAAGCGATTGCCAATATTGAGACCGCGGTTGTGGAGAATAGGCTGGCTAACGAGAAAGAGGCAATAAAGGAGTGGCTTAAGCAGTGAGAAATGATTTAAGAACAAAGCTCTTGCAGGCCTTTGCAGATAAGCCTGATGAATATTTGTCAGGTCAAGAGCTTGCTGAAGTCCTAGGTTGTTCACGAACGGCTATTTGGAAGCATATTGAAGAGCTCCGTAAAGACGGCTTTGTGCTGGAAGCTATTCGTAAAAAAGGCTATCGGATTTTAGAAGTGCCACATAAAATGATGCCAGATGAAATCATGTATGGATTAGAAACTATCCATTTTGGAAGAAACATTCATTATGAGGAAACAGTCGATTCAACTCAAAGGATTGCCCAAAGGCTCGCATATGATGGGGCTCAAGAAGGGACGATTGTCATTGCTGAAGAGCAGCTAGGCGGCAGAGGACGATTTGAACGGGCATGGCATTCGCCAAAATACAAAGGAATCTGGATGAGCATTATCCTAAGACCGAAAGTCCCGATCATGCAGACACCGCAGCTGACATTGTTAATGGCTGTTGCTGCAGTGAAGGGAATTGAACAGGCAACTGGCTTTGAGCCTGGGATAAAATGGCCGAACGATTTGCTTATTAACGGAAAAAAGGTGAGCGGAATATTGACAGAGTTACAGGCTGACAGTGACCGTATCCACTCTTTAATCATCGGAATAGGAATTAACGTTAATCTGGAGCCTTCAGATTATCCTGCTGAGCTTCTAGATACTGCAACATCCTTGTTTATCGAAACAGGGAAGGAATGGGATAGGGCCACAATTGTACAAAGTATATTACTGGAACTCGAAAAGTTATATGCCATATACTTGGAAAACGGATTTTATCCCATTAAGCTCTTATGGGAAAGCTATGCGGTCAGTATCGGAAAAAGAGTGAAGGCAACAACATTAAACGGCACTCTGGTAGGTATCGCCAAAGGGATAACCGAACAAGGAGTTCTGCTCCTTGAAGATGATGAAGGCGAAATTCATACAATTTATTCAGCCGACATCTTGATTGAATCATAAAATTATTTGTAGTAAGACATACAGAGAGTCTGCTATAATTCTATTGCTGGGCGGTATCAATTTGAACTGCACCTTTAAAGGATAGAAACTGTTGTGCATTTTAATCATGTATCTGCCTAGATCCAACAAATAGGACAAGGACAGAGGGATAAGAAAAACAAACTAGTAAACGTATCCTTCTATATTTGTATAGAGGGATTTTTTGCTTTTTTTTATGATCCCCCTCTCCTAAAAAAGGAGGAAAAAATTTGAAGACAACAAGTGATTTAATCAAAATGAAAAAAAAGGAAAAAATAAGCATGGTAACTGCATATGATTTTCCATCTGCTAAACAGGCAGAGCAGGCAGGTGCAGACATGCTCCTTGTCGGTGATTCTGTCGGCATGGTAGTGCTCGGATATGAATCTACCGTTTCTGTCACAATGGAAGATATGATTCATCATGGAAAAGCGGTCAGACGCGGGGCAAAAAATAGTTTCATCGTAATAGATATGCCCTTCATGAGCTATCATTTGTCAGATAGAGACACATTAATTAATGCTGCAAGACTTATTCAAGAAACAGGGGCAAATGCAGTCAAGGTCGAAGGAGCAAATGATGTCATCGACAAAATACGTTTACTCACAAACGCTGGCATTCCAGTTATGGCCCATCTTGGCTTGACGCCTCAGTCTGTCGGTGTATTAGGCGGTTACAAAGTGCAAGGAAAAAGCAGGGAAGACGCTTTAGAACTGCTGGAAAATGTAAAGAAATGTGAAGAGGCAGGAGCATTCTCGGTTGTCCTTGAATGTATCCCGATGCAGCTTGCAAGTGAAGCTGCACGTAGGATTACAATTCCTGCTATTGGCATCGGTGCTGGGGCGGACACAGACGGTCAAGTTCTCGTTTATCATGACATGCTCTCATATGGTGTCGACAGGGTTGCAAAATTCGTTAAGCAATATACAAATATAGATGAGCCGATTATACAGGCATTAAAAAATTATGTGCAAGAAGTCAAAGCTTGCGCTTTTCCAGAAGCAAAGCACAGCTATACGATGAATGAAGGCATGTTGGAAGGCCTGTATGGAGGACAAAGATGAAGGTAATAACAACGAAGACAGAACTGCAAGAAATGATACTTCAACAAAAGAAACAGCGTAAAACAATCGGATTCGTACCGACGATGGGCTACTTGCATGAAGGTCATCGGGCACTGCTTAAAGAAGCAAGAGACCAAAATGAGATTGTTATTTTGAGTGTGTTTGTTAATCCACTTCAATTCGGTCCGAATGAAGATTTGGAATCTTATCCAAGAGATATTGAACATGATAAGCAAACAGCAATAGAAGAAGAGGTTGATTATTTATTTCTTCCATCTTCAGAAGAGATGTATCCATCCGCACCTTCTGTTACTGTCAAGGTTCAAAAAAGGGCAGATGTTTTATGCGGGCGCTCCCGCCCAGGGCATTTTGATGGAGTTGCGACAGTTTTAACAAAGCTTTTTCATTTAATTCAGCCTGATAATGTCTATTTTGGCAAAAAGGATGCACAGCAAGTCGCTGTCGTTGCCGGGTTGATAGAAGATTTTCATTTCCCTATTAAGCTTAATGCTGTGCAAACCGTCAGGGAGGAGGATGGACTGGCGAAAAGCTCAAGGAATGTAAAGTTGTCTCCTCAAGAGAGAAAAGAAGCAGGTGTCCTTTATCAAACGCTTTCTATAGCAAGAGAAGAACTGATTAAGGGTAACCATGATCTTAAGGAGTTAAAAAGGCAGCTGAAGGACCGCATTGAAACCAACACAAGTGGGAAAGTTGATTACTTGGAAATCTTGACATATCCTGAACTTGAAGAACCATCTGTCTGGGAAGGGACATTCATCATAGCTGGGGCTGTCTGTTTCCTAAGTGCCAGATTAATAGATAATATCATCTTTGAATTATAATGCGATTTTTTAGTCGAGAAGGAGCGGACATATGTTTCGGACTATGATGAATGGAAAAATCCATAGAGCGACTGTAACAGAAGCCAACTTGAACTATGTTGGTAGCATCACAATTGATGAGGACATCTTAGACGCCGTCGGCATGCTCGCAAACGAAAAGGTGCAGATTGTCAATAATAATAATGGGGCCCGTCTGGAAACATATATCATTCCTGGATCTAGAGGAAGTGGAACCATCTGTCTTAACGGGGCGGCAGCAAGATTGGTGCAAGTAGGAGATACTGTGATTATTATTTCGTATGCAGTGATGACCAATGAACAAGCTCACAGCCATAAGCCGAAGGTTGCGATTATGGGGGAGAACAACCGGATTGTTGAATTGTTGAGACAAGAGCCGGAAAAGACAATTATTTAAACTTAAAAGGCTTTTTGTTATAATTCTTGCATTATGTAAAAGCTAATAATGCGCGAGAAGAGGAACAAAAAGCCTTTTTTGCTGCCATGTACTTTTAGCTTAAGCTTGAACTTGGCAGAAAAATATATCGTCTCATAATCAACGGTGACAGGGATAACGGGCAATTATTATGAAGTAAATTCTTTTCCTTTTCTCCATTTTATGATACCGTTTGAATGACTGAAAGTTAGAGGTGGATGCAATGGGGAACAAATACGTGGTGGTCGATTTGGAGACAAATGGGAATTCACCTAAAAAAGGAGATCGGATCATTCAGTTCGCGGCAGTCGTGATCGAGGATGGAAAAATAGTAGAGGAGTATTCCTCCCTGTTGAATCCTCTGCAGCCGATTTCACCATTTATAGAGGAACTTACTGGCATTAATGACGAAATGGTCGAATCTGCACCATTATTTGAAGAGATAGCTGAAAAGGTGCAGTCCTTATTAAAGGATGCCTATTTTGTTGCACATAATGTCATGTTTGATTTAACTTTTTTATCGGATGAATTAGAGCAGGCTGGGTTTGAAGCATTTTATGGCCCGATTATTGATACAGTTGAAATGGCTAGAATACTGTTTCCAACGGCGGACAGCTATAAGCTGACAGATTTGGCCATTCAAGAAGATATCGAACATAACCGTCCGCATCAAGCGGATAGTGATGCATATGTAACAGCAGAGCTGCTTTTGATTATGCTTAATAAGATTGAAGGTTTGCCGCTCCAGACTATCAGACAATTAGAACTCTTGAGCGGTGCTTTAAAAAGCGATCTAGATCAGCTGCTGGATAATATCGCTTTTCAAAAGGAAAAAAAGCTCCCATATATTCGTGAAGGACTGGAGCTGTACAGAGGAGTTGCACTTCGGTCAGGTGACAAAACTAAACCTGTAAAGAAGGGCAAGCACGAATACATAGATTTTGATATGAAAGAAATAGAGAACAGGATGTCACGAGTGCTGCCGAACTATGTTCCGAGAACAGGGCAGCAGGAAATGATTAAAGATGTCCTTCAATGCTTTAATACTGATCTCCATGGCCTAATTGAGGCAGGGACAGGTGTGGGGAAATCACTTGCTTATTTAATTGGAGCAGCATTTTTTGCCAAAAAAGAAAATACGCAAATAGTTGTCAGCACTTACACTACACAGCTGCAGGAACAGCTTACCCGAAAGGACTTGCCGCTGCTTGAGGATATTCTTCCTTTTTCAGTAGGATACACGGTGCTCAAAGGGCGAAACCATTATATCAGTTTAGATAAATTTGAAGTTTCCCTTAAAGAGCAGGATGACAATTACGATGTGATTTTGACCAAAATGCAAATCCTGATATGGCTTACAGAAACAACAACAGGAGATAAGGATGAACTAAACCTGTCTAGCGGCGGAATGAAATACTGGCACAAAATTAAAAACGACGGCAATTTTTCGCTGTCTTTTTCTAAGGAATGGGCTCCGAGGGATTTTTACCGGCGCACTAGAAATGCGGCGCAAAAAGCTGATATTATCATTACAAACCATGCTTTGTTGTTAAAAGACCTCAGCAGCGACAAGGCGCTGCTGCCAAATTATGAATATGCTGTCATCGATGAAGGGCATCATTTTGAAAAGAATGCGACTAAACATTTTGGCCATCAATTTTCGTATTTTGGCACAAAGATGAGCATCCAAACGATTGGTACATATGACCAAAAGCAGCTTTTTTACAGACTGTTATCAAAGGAAAAGGATTTGGTGTATGCAGACAAAAAGAAGCTGAACAGACTGCTTTCCGATTTGCCGATTGAGCTGGAGGAGCTGTTCCGGACGATTTTACGGTATGCCAAAAAAACCGGAAACAAATCGAATAGCCCTAAAGCAAGCATCCGTATTCAAAGAGACGATTCCATTCAATGGAATCAAGTAGAGATTGTGGCAGAAAGGTTCATCTTTCTATTGAAGGATTGTAAAAATGCGCTATTGCAATTAGTGGAAGCATTATACAGCAAAGCTGATACAGATTCTCTTGATGCAGACCAAGTAATGGCTGCAGACAGAATAAAAGCAATCATGGAAGAATGGGATAAGTACATGCTGACACTCCGTCAGATTTTTCTGCGGGAGGAAGACAGCATCGCTTGGCTTGAGGTAGACTGGAAAAGCTTTCCGCATCATGCCACTCTTTATGCTCAGCCCCATTCTGTATCGGAAATACTTCAGCAAACTCTTTTTGCTAACAAAAAAAGCGTAGTTTTCACTTCTGCAACACTAACGGTAAATAATCATTTTGATTTCTATGCCAGCGGCTTGGGTCTTTCCAGTATACAGCATTTGGAGAAACAGATTCCTTCTCCGTTCCAGTACGACAAGCAAGTGAGGGTGATTGTTCCAGATGAGGTCCCGGATATTAATAATGTACCGCTTTCTGAGTATATCGAAGCAGTGACAGGAAACATCATTTCTATTGCAGAGGCGACAAGCGGCCGGATGCTGATATTGTTCACTTCCAATGAAATGCTGAAAAAAACATATGAATTGATTAAAGCAAAAGGAAGCCTTCCAGACTATGCGATCCTGGCACAAGGAATCACAACTGGAAGCAGAATGAGACTGACAAGGAATTTTCAGCGGTATGATAAAGCAATTCTTCTTGGCACCAACAGCTTTTGGGAAGGGATTGATATTCCCGGAGAGGATTTGACATGTTTAATCATAGTCAGACTTCCATTCTCCTCACCAGATGAGCCATTAAATGAAGCGAAAAATGAACGTATTAAGTCCATGGGCGGCAATCCATTTTTGGAAAACAGCTTGCCTGAAGCAGTTTTAAGGTTCAAACAAGGATTCGGCAGGCTGATACGTACCGAAACAGATAAGGGATTTATTGTCATCCTTGATCGGAGAATTTTAACGACAACCTATGGTGCGACTTTTTTAGAATCGATTCCCCACGTGCCAGTTATCAGGAAGAAATTAGACGAAATCGAATTTTTTATAAAAGAATGGATTTAATGGATTTCGTCTTGTGTTAAAATAATAGACGAATTATCCAAGCAGTCTTTA
The DNA here is from genome assembly GCA_031179905.1 of Bacillus sp. (in: firmicutes). Classification (GTDB taxonomy): domain Bacteria; phylum Bacillota; class Bacilli; order Bacillales; family Cytobacillaceae; genus Niallia. The sequence continues at coordinate 20,830 of JAPSHL010000011.1, forward strand.
TAATATTAGAGGGTATGGAGTAAAGACTCCAACCTCTTTTAGGTAAATAAAAAACATGAATAAAGAAGTGATGAAATGAAAAAATGGATTTGGTCCTTTGTCGGCCTGGCAGTTGTTGTACTCGCATTTGTCATCTATACATATGCATCAGCTTACCAGCCTGTATCAAAAGCCCGTGAAAACGCGGAAAAGATAGCAAAAGACGAAGCTGGCCTTGTCAGTATGGAGAATTTTTCTATTTATAACGGCAATGACAGCTATTATGTGGTAGAAGGGCAAAATAAGGACAAGGAAGACATAATAGTATGGATTGAAGAAAAAAACAATGCTGTTACTGTCAAAAATAAAAAAGATGGGCTGACAAAACAAGAAGTCATTAATAAACTAACATCGGAGAGGGAGCTTTCGTCAATTGACACTGTCCGTCTCGGCATGCTTGAAGGTCTTCCCGTTTGGGAAGTTTACGCTCATACTGATGATGATTTAATCAATTATTTTTATTTTGATTTTGAAACAGGAGAATTGCATAGAAATATTGAAAATATTTAGGCAGATGCTATTTTTCAAGGTATCGATTCACCTACAGCCTTAAAAAACTCTGTTAATACAGAGTTTTGCTGGAATAAATCTGAATTTTTTAAAGAATGGTATTTGGAGGAGAAAAACAATGAATGTTCAATTAGCAAAAAGAGTAAATGCTTTAACCCCATCAACGACTCTTGCGATTACTGCAAAGGCGAAATCCTTGAAGGAAGAGGGACATGATGTCATCGGACTGGGAGCAGGCGAACCAGATTTCAACACTCCTCAAAATATCATCGATGCCGCTGTTAAAAGCATGAATGAAGGCCACACTAAATATACACCGGCAGCTGGCCTTCCGCTTTTGAAAAAGGCAATCATCAACAAGCTCCAAAGAGACCAAGGGCTTGCCTATGAGCCTAATCAAATCATTGTTACTAACGGGGCAAAACATGGTTTGTATACTTTATTCCAAGTGTTATTAGATGAGGGTGATGAGGTAATCATCCCGATTCCGTATTGGGTAAGCTATCCAGAACAAGTAAAGCTCGCTGATGGAGTGCCTGTTTTTGTAGATGGAGTGGAGGAGAACGAGTTCAAGATTACTCCTGAACAGCTGAAATCAGCTATCACACCAAAAACAAAAGCAGTAATTATCAATTCACCAAGCAATCCAACAGGCATGATTTACACAAAAGAAGAATTGCTTGCCTTAGGAGACGTTTGCCTGGAGCATAATATTCTTATCATCTCAGATGAAATATATGAAAAATTAGTATACGGTGATAATGAGCATGTTTCCATTGCTTCTCTTTCTCCAGAGCTGAAGGAAGCAACTGTTGTTATCAATGGTGTGTCAAAATCTCACAGTATGACAGGCTGGCGCATCGGCTATGCTGCAGGGAACAAAGCGATCATCTCTGCAATGACTAATCTTGCGAGCCACAGTACTTCCAATCCGACAACGCCTTCTCAATACGCAACAATTGAAGCATATGAGGGGCCGCAAGACTCTCTAGGTGAGATGAAAGCAGCATTTAGCCAAAGGCTTGATATCATTCACCAGAAGCTGAATGATATCCCTGGTGTAACATGCCTGAAGCCCAAAGGTGCTTTCTTCTTATTCCCGAATGTGGAGAAAGCTGTTGAGCTAACAGGGTTTACCGATACGGATGCATTTGTAAGCGCCTTGCTGGAAGAAGCTCTTGTAGCAGTTATTCCAGGATCGGGATTTGGTGCTGATAACTATATCCGCCTCTCCTACGCAACTTCATTAGAATTGCTAGAGAAGGCTGTGGATAGAATTCACCGCTTTGTGGAAAGTAAAGCAGCAAAGGAAACAGTTTAATACAAAAAGCGGCGAGTTCGTCTTGCCGCTTTTTTCTTTTTTTTGAGAACAGAATTTTCTGCAAAATTCGCGCTTGCTAGCGATTATGTTGATTGTGATAGTCAAGAAGGGTATAATGTTATGATAGATAGCAAGTAAAACTATGTAAAAATGACTCAACATCTGTAAAAAAATGTTGCATTTTTAGCGAAAATCCCAAGAATATCATGTTACTATAGCTTTAAATGGCTCTTGGGTTTGCTATTACATATAATTTTGATTTTATCGTTTTTGGAGGAGTATATTGTGATTAAATCAACTATAGCTGAATTACCGAAAAATGTTGATAAAGAAGTAAAGCTGGGCGCTTGGATTGCCAATAAGCGTTCTAGCGGCAAAATCGCCTTTTTACAGCTGCGTGACGGCACAGGATTTGTGCAGGGGGTAGTAGTAAAAAGCGATGTGGCTGAAGAAGTTTTTCAGGCTGCAAAATCTGTAACACAGGAATCCTCTGTTTATGTAACAGGTAAGGTGCAGAGAGATGAGCGCTCTCCATTTGGTTATGAGCTTCTAGTTTCAGGGATTGAAGTCATCCACGCATCTGTTGATTATCCAATCACACCAAAAGAACATGGTACGGAATTTTTAATGGACAACCGCCATTTATGGCTTCGTTCAAAACGCCAGCATGCTGTTATGAAAATTAGAAATGAAATAATCCGTGCGACATACCAATTCTTTAACGAAAATGGATTTTCGAAAGTGGATCCGCCAATTCTGACAGGCAGTGCACCAGAAGGCACAACCGAGTTATTCGCGACTAAATATTTCGATGAGGATGCATATCTTTCTCAAAGCGGACAGCTGTATATGGAAGCAGCAGCAATGGCATTAGGAAAAGTATTCTCCTTCGGTCCGACATTCCGTGCCGAAAAATCTAAAACTCGCCGTCATTTAATCGAGTTCTGGATGATTGAGCCGGAAATGGCTTTCTATGAGTTCGAAGATAATCTTGTTGTCCAAGAGGAATATGTCTCTTTTATCGTTCAATCTGTTTTAACAAATTGCCAGCTTGAATTGAAGACATTGGGAAGAGATTTGTCCAAGCTTGAACAAATTAAAGCACCATTCCCAAGAATCAGCTATGATGATGCGATTAAATTATTGCATGAAAAAGGCTTTGATGATATTCAATGGGGAGATGACTTTGGAGCGCCGCATGAAACAGCAATTGCAGAAACTTACGATAAGCCTGTTTTCATTACTCATTACCCAACATCTCTGAAACCATTCTACATGCAGCCAGACCCAAACAGGGACGATGTTGTTTTATGTGCTGACTTGATTGCACCTGAAGGATATGGTGAGATTATCGGTGGTTCAGAGCGTATCCACGACATGGACTTGCTTGAACAGCGCGTCCAAGAGCATAATTTGGATACAGAAACATATAAATGGTATTTAGAGCTTCGTAAATACGGTTCCGTACCGCATTCCGGCTTCGGTTTAGGTTTAGAGAGAACAGTAGCCTGGATCAGCGGTGTAGAACATGTCCGCGAAACGATTCCGTTCCCAAGATTGTTGAATCGTTTGTATCCATAAAAATAAACATAAAGGGCAGAATGCATCGATTGAGATCTTCTTTTAGGGATTATCCATGCATTCTCCCTTTCGTTTTTTTTTACTGTAAAATTTTCAAAGGAAGATCAGCTTTCCTTCAATTGCCTGTATATCCATGATACAAGCAGTACACTTTTGTATGGTATACTAGATTAGAGGTGTTACGTTACAATGAATAAATCAGTTATGCTAAAATGGCTCCAAGAAGGAAACATCCATATTCCAACCACACTTCTAACCCATTATCATGCACTTAAACTCAATGAAAAGGAACTAGTCCTTTTGCTTCAGGTGCTTGCTTTTTTAGATAAAGGAAACGAATTTCCGACCCCTCCAGAGATTGCTGCAAATATGTCAATTGACGCAGCGGAATGTCATGAACTGTTAAGTCAGCTAATTCGCCGAGGCTATATCGCCATTATTGACGGTGAAAATGATTATGGTATCCGCTTTGAACGATATTCAGTTGAACCGCTGTGGGAAAAGCTGATTGACGAATATTTGGCTGCAGATAAAAAAGAAGAAGCAGTGATAGATCAGAAAAAAGAAACGGATTTATATACATGCTTTGAACAGGAATTTGGCAGACCGCTTTCGCCGTTTGAAATAGAGACATTAGGTATGTGGCTTGACGATGATCATCATGATACTGTCATCATTAAAGCTGCCTTAAAAGAGGCTGTTATTTCTGGGAAGCTGAACTTTCGCTATATTGACAGAATATTATTTGAGTGGAAGAAGAACGGTATTAAGACAATTCAGCAGGCAAAAAGCTATGGAAAGAAATTCCGTTCTTATCAAAACAGTAACAAGGAGCAAGAGGAAGCAAAAACAAAATCTGTTCCATTTTACAACTGGCTGGAGCAGTGACCAAAATTATCGGAGACTGTTCAAATTCTCTTTTCTCAAAGAAAAAAGAATGACAGTCTCTTCTTATTGAACTATAAAACTATTAGAGCCAAAGAATTTCTCTTTGGTAAAACTAGCAAAAAAGGGCTGAAGAAAATGCTGAAAAAAGATCAGATTAGACATTGTCTTGATGTGATGGGTGAAATGTTCCCAGAAGCACATTGCGAACTCGTTCATGCAAATCCATTTGAATTAGTCATTGCAGTCGCTTTATCTGCACAATGTACGGATGCATTAGTTAATAAGGTTACGAAAAACTTGTTTCACAAATATAAAACACCAGAAGATTATTTGAGTGTTCCATTGGAAGAGCTTCAAAACGATATTCGGTCTATTGGTCTATTTAGAAACAAAGCAAAAAATATTCAAAAGCTATGCCAAATGTTATTGGAAAGATATAATGGCGAAGTGCCGAAGGACAGAGATGAATTGATTAATCTTCCTGGTGTAGGGAGAAAAACAGCCAATGTTGTTGTGTCTGTTGCCTACAATATCCCAGCAATTGCTGTTGACACACATGTGGAAAGGGTGAGTAAAAGACTAGGTTTTTGCCGCTGGAAGGACTCTGTTCTAGAGGTGGAGAAAGCATTGATGAAAAAAGTACCAGAGGAAGAATGGTCCGTAACCCATCATCGCATGATATTCTTCGGCAGATACCATTGCAAAGCTCAAAATCCACAATGTGAAGTTTGTCCGCTGCTGACAGAATGCCGAGAAGGCAAGAAGCGAATGAAAAAGGCCGGTGTCCTTGCATGACGAATCTGCATCTAGTGGACATGCCAAAAGAGCTAAAGCACCACGCCCTTGACATTCTGGGCGATAAGATAGAGGTGTTAAACGCGGAAACCTTTCAGGAAGTTTATCCTTTTATGCATGAAGCAGCCTACTATCATGGCCTCAAAACTGTTTATCCATGGGATAAAAACCAGCAAAAAGCTTGTGTAGCTGGAGTTATCAGCTTGTGGAAGGAGCTAAGGTTGGAGGCTGAGACTGCTATTCAGAAACAGGATAAGGAGAAAACAGTGCTGACTATCAAATCAGGAGTCCGTTATTTCCTTGAATGCCTGTACTGGTCGAATGACAGGCCTGTTAATCTGCTGAACGGCTTAGTAGCAAGTGAACAGCTATCGTTGATACCTGTTAACGCAGAAGAAAGGCTTTCCTACATCCTCTCAAGACCTGGCGGGTATCATTCTTACCGTCAGTTAGATGAGCTGTTTAAAGAACTGGAAAAACAGTTTGCCATTAAAATGATTAAACGCAAATAAAAAAATCGTTCCCCTCAAAGTGGAGAACGATTTTTTTATTATGGTGTTGTGGTACTTTGCTCTGATTGGTCTGTATTAGATTCATCTGACTGTGTGGACTCATCTGCCTCATTTTCATCAGGCTCATTTTCATTTTCGTCAGGTTCATCTGCTTCCTCATCACTCTTATTGCCGTTCCCATTGCCGTTATTGCCATTATTACCATTATTACTGCTGTTCCCATTGCCGTTATTGCTATTATTACTGCTATTTCCATTCCCATTGTTGCCGTTGTTTCCATTCCCATTATTGCTATTGTCGGTTTCCTCTTCACTGCCTGTATTTTCGTCATCGGTAGCAGAGCCGTCATCAACTGTTTCATTTTCATCCTCAGCAGGCTGTTCTTCCACCTTGGCAGGAATTTTGACAGATGCAGAGACAGAGTCGCTTGTCATACTGCTGCTTTTAGCTGTAATGGTGAATGTATACGTGCTGCCAGGATCCGGTTTAGCGATTTTAACGCTCTTATCAGATGTTGTTGTAAGCTGTTCAGATGCCCCGCCATTAATGCTGACACTCACATCGAATTTAACAGCATCTGTACCGCCATAGCTCCATGACACATTTACTTGATCATTGTCTTTATCATAAGAGGCTTTAGCATTTTTAGCTGGATCAAGTTTATTATATTTCTCTGAAATTTTTTGAACAATATTGCCTTTGACCGCATATTCTGTCAAGATTTGACTGCTTGGCGTGTAGCTGCTTGCCAGTCTTGCAGGATATGTGCCTTTTTCAATGCTAACTTTTTCAACACTGTCTGGCATTTTAAAATCGGCTGTTTCTACATCTTGCGAAATATATTGCATGATGTTTTTGAAGAGCAGCTGGGCGATTCTTTGGTCGTTGCTGACAGTATTGGAACGCAAGTAATTTTTCCTATTTTCGTAACCGGTCCAAATTGCCATCGTGTAATTTGTCGTATAACCTGCAAACCAGGCATCAGGTGAAGCTCCGGCCGGAATATTATACTTTTGCATCTCATCATCAGAATAGTTCGTCGTACCTGTTTTCCCTGCTATCGGCAAGCCAGGAACATTTGCTGATGATCCAGTACCGTACGATGAGTTAACAACACTTTTCAGCATGTCTGTAATCATAAATGCGGTATAATCCTGCATCGCAACTTCTGATTCCGGCTCCATATTAATTTTCGTGCCGTCATTCAGTTTAAAGTAGCGGACAGCATGAGGTGTATTGTAGACACCCTCATTACCAAAAGCACTGTATGCGCCAGCAAGTTGAAGGGTGGTAATTCCTTTATCCTCACCGCCGATTCCTCCGATAGAATAAGATTCATAAGCGTGCTTAAGCGGGATACCTAAGTTATTAGCAAACTCTTGAGCATTTTCAGCACCAGCAGCACGGAATGCTTCTAATGCCGGAATATTTCTGGATCGTGCCAGTGCCTCACGGATCGACATGGAACCGAGAAACTTGTTATCAAAGTTATTAATCGGCGTTTTGTCAGCATCATTATACGTTGTCGGCTTATCCTCAATCGTTTCATATGTGCCCCATTTTAGATATTCTATAGCTGGGCCGTAGTCGAGAATCGGTTTAATTGTCGAACCTGGCTGACGCGGATTTTCTGTTGCATAGTTGAAGCCGAGCTTCACATCAGGGTCACGGTCGCCGCCGAGTGCGAGAATGCCTCCGGTTTTCGTATCAAGCAAGGTAATACCTGCTTGGAAATCCTCATCTGGGAATTCGACTACATTGCCTTCATACATGACCTTATCTACATAATCCTGCGCTTTTGTATCCAATGTTGTATGAATTTCCAAACCATCAGTAAAAACATTAACATCAGGGTATTTTTCTTCAATTTCTGCAATGACTTGCTTAATGTATGGATCGTATTTTAAATCAGATGTCTCTCTGTCCTTTTCAGCTACAATAGAGTCTTCGAGCGGCGTTGCTTGTGCTTCTTTCATTTCCGCTTCTGAAATATATCCATGCTGATTCATCAGTGATAGGACAATATTGCGGCGTTTTTCTGCTCGGTCCGGGTTGTTGAACGGATTATAAGCGTTAGGTGCCTGCGGCATTCCAGCAAGCATTGCAGCTTCTGGCAATGTCAGCTCATCGAGCTCCTTGTCAAAGTATACCTTTGACGCGGTTTTAATTCCGCTCATGTTTTCAGACATGAAAATCTTGTTTACATACATTTCAAAGATTTCTTGTTTTGTATACTTTCGCTCCAGCTGTATAGCGAGCCACGCTTCCTGAGCTTTACGCGACAGCGTTTTTTGCGGCTGGTTGAAGAAGAAGTTCTTTACAACCTGCTGGGTGATTGTACTAGCACCTTCTGAACCGAATCCATCGGTGAAGTTAGCAATGACCGCACCGCCTAAACGAATCGGGTCAATTCCATGATGCTCAAAGAATCGGGAGTCTTCTGTTGCAATGACTGCATTTTTCACAAGATCAGGAATATCGTCGTATTGCACATAATCTCTGTTGACGGCGCCAATCTTTTCGATTGGTTTATCATCTTTATCATAGATAGTTGAAGAGATGGAGTCCTTCAAGACGCTTTCATCGAGCTTAGGGGCATCTTTAACCATGACTGCAAAAGTGATGCCTCCTGCAATGATGCCAACTATACCAAGGCTGATCAGCACGAGGAAAATCCGTTTAAAAATCTGCTTGGCGCCTTTCTTTTTGTCTTTTTGCTTTTTGTCCTTAGACGTTTTCTCCTTTGTCTTTTTATTATTCGCTGATTGGAGCTGCCTGCGCCGCTCCTCTCGCGTTTGGTATTTATCTGTCATACTAGTTCCTACCTTTCTTTTCCAAAAACAAACAACAAAGATATCGCTCAATCGAAGCTATAAAGATAATCTATTACTCTAATATAGTCAATCCTTGCTTGAAAGCCAAGTGCTATCGGATGAGCAGTGTTTTTTAGCTCTTCTTTTGTTATTGATTTTCTTCCGCCGTCTATCATTCTATCCCAATACATGAAGAGTTTTTCTGCCTCTAAATAGAATATCTCATCTGATGAAGAAAATCGAATAATTACAAAACAGATCGCATTTTGCTCGCATACAGACCGCATATGTTTGATTTGGTGATCATGGAAGTTATTAAGCGGGAAGGATGTTCCATGCTTAGTTTCCTTCGCCTCAAAATCAATATACCTGCCTTTATATACCCCATTATAATCTGTTGTAGACGCCTGTTTAAAATAAGCCTCTTTAATGACTGCCGCACTTCTTTTCGGGTAGTCCACCTTAACGATTTGTAAGGGTGTCGGTTTTTTGTGGATGACGGCTTTGCCAAGTTCTAAGTAGTATTGGTTTGTTATGTTGATATCTTCTTCTAGTGTCATGCCCCGGTTGCTGTAGCTGTGTTTTTTGCTGACAGGGCTATTGGTTTTTACAGCAGGAATATACTTTTTCCCATTTGGATAATGAAGTTTCACTTTTTCACCTCGCAGCTTCTAACCTAAGTAGAATAACTTCATGATAACAACAAACAATATAACATAATTTCCGAAAAAGAGGTGGTCTTTTGTGGTAGGTATAAATGAGCATTTCTTATCAACTGAAGAGAAGCGGCTAATAAAAGACATACGCTGTTTAACAGAAAAAAATAACTTAGACAATATTACGAGAACAGACAGCTATCTCGAATATTATATCATGAATAAAGAAATTCACTGGTCGCTACTTGCCAGCCTGGTGTCGAGGAATGCCGGCTGGAATATGTGCGATTTGGCTGGCGGCTGGTTTCCTTTGTCATTAAATGAGAAAACCCGCCTCAACTTATTTGCTACTTATGAACGGGCAAATTGGATGATTTTCCAAGATGCTTACCCACAGCTGCTTCTCTATGAGTATTCGACGAAAAAGAATGCCCCGATGTTTCATTTACTTAAATATTTTTCGGTTTCTTCTTTTATGGAAAAGGAATGGAAGCATTTTTGGCAATATCGGAATAAGAAGAGGCTAGTCTTCAGTCTAATCATCAACGAACAAAATGTCATTGAGAAACCAATCATTAAAAATAAGCTGTTCCAAAAAGAGGTTTTTCATACATTGGCATACCGATTTCAAGATATATGGCATTTCAGCTCTGTGTTTTTTCCAACTTTGAATGGAGACATATATGGAAGAAGTGTCTCATCGTTCAGCTCATTGGACCGCCGTATTAAGCTCGGCAAAGAATTGTATGCCATTCTGTTTGCAACAAGGCTTCATAATTCTTTTCTTCAATTTGCAATAAATGTACCGCATACAGGTTCAAGAGCCGATTATGAAAAATATGTCTATCCAAGGCATCGGAAGAACACCCCCATGTTAAGGGCAAGCTATCCTGTAATGGTGCAAACAGAACCTGAGTGGAATGATTGGAGTTTAGCAACAAAAGTTAGGGCTAAGTGGAAAAAAGACGACGTGCAAGTGGAGTTAACTCCAATCACTGAATGGTATAAAAGGAAGCAGGAAAAGCTCCACAGCCTTATAAAAGTAGAAAGAAGCATGCTAACTTTTCTTCGTTTGTAATTATAAATGTCGAAATAGTGAAGGGGGATTGGTGAATTCCCGCTTTCTTTGACGAATCCCTTCTAGTTTTGTCATGCGTGCAGGACTTATAAGGGAAAAGGAGAAATCAGTATACACAAAAAAAGAGCATGGAGGGGATTAAATGTCTGTTTATAATAAAGAGGAATTAATGAATTTGCTTGAAGGAATACAAGAAGAGCTAGAAGAACTCGATCAATTATTACAAAATAGAAATAATGCCTTGACGAAAGATATCATGCTGCATGAAAGAACGCTCGATCACTTGGAAGGAGCAATTGCCTCCTGTGAAAACAGATGCTTAAATATTCAAACAGAAACAGATTATGTTCAACCATATATGAAAAGACCTGTATCTTTTAAACTTGAACTAGGATCATAATTCCAATAAAATAGAGAAAAACATGTTTTTATCGTTTATTGGAGTGCAGCTATGACAAATATTCAGCGTTTAAAAGAGCTTACAGAGGAATTGCAGGTTTGTGCAAACTATTTGGTTGACGTCTTTCATAATGTGAAATCTACTGGTGAGAGCGAAGATTTTTATAAAGTTGTCAGGCCATATGCCAATAATGTCGCAAAGATGAATGCAGAATGGAAGGATATCGCAGAAGACTGGGTGAAAACACAAAGACCGCTATATCTTCATCCAAGCCAAATCAGCACAGCTTCTGATCATCTGGAAGTAATATCAATACAAGCCTTTTTTAAGGAAACAAGTAAAAAAAGATTTTTAGATTCAGCCAAATCAGTGCAATTTATTTTACAGACTGTTTTAGACAGGCTTTAAAAGAAGATAACCATAATGTTTCTGTGAATGATGAGGTTGTATACAACAGCTTCAAAATTAGGAGCATTATTTTTTTTGCCTTTCTTTCCTTATTTAGCAGTAGGCACCATCTAGGCGTTTCCTACATAAGATAGAGAGGGCTTTATGAAGGGAGAGGATATGTATGTACCAAACTATAAATATGCATGGACATTTGCCAAACAGGCGGCGTGCTTATACGAACGGCTATGCTTCCCACCCCCAAGACGTCCATATACAGCATGCCCGAACATTTAATCCATATATGAATCAAGGCTGGAACAGCATGGTGAATCAACCTTATCCAGGGTTTTACGGAAATGAAGTTAACCAGCAGCATCAAGCCTACAACGGTTATGAGCAAACCTATTTCCATCCACAAAATGCTTATAAGCCGAACAGTCAAAATGTTTTTCAAAACCCGCTTCATCAACAAGAAGAAGTCTATCAGCCAATGATGCAAAACCTGCAGCAGCAGTATATGAATCCATATCCGAAACAATCCTTTATTCCAAAAAAACAAGGCAACTTCAAAGGTTTTATTAATTCATTTAAGTCACAGGACGGCTCATTTGACTTCAATAAGATGATGGATACAGCAGGGCTGATGATGAACGCCATGAACCAAGTTACCGGCGTTGTTAAAGGGGTTGGAGGAATATTTAAAGTATAGCTGCTTTGAATTTGTCTGTAAAAAAACTTGCTGCTTATTTAGCAGCAAGTTTTTGCTTTTTCTTTTCACCTTACCAGCGATTAGCTTTTGCATTTCGACGTAAAATAAGATTATTCCTAGACATTTCCGTATGTCCGTTTACTTGAGACTTGGAACGTTTAGGTCTAGTCCAATTATGATGAAATAGCTCAGAATGAGGATCCAAATTATCTTTGTAGCTCATCAAATCACCTCTTAGCAGGATTTAAAGAAAAAGGGGCGCCCAAAAAGGAATGAACCTTCATGGAACATCCTTTAGTATATGTCGATTATAACTTTTTACTCTCAACATAAGTGAATAGTCTCTTGTTTATGGAAGAATATTTATTTTTTTACCTTTTTGTTTTTTTACACAAATGGTCAATAGGCCGTTTTGATAGGAGGCCTTAACTTTCTGTTCATCAATAACAAAGGGTAGTGCAACTGTTCTGGAACTTTTTTTGTATGTTTGGCTTTTATGAATAATTTGATGCTGTGTATTTTCCTCTTGGACTAATTCCATGTGAGTGACACTTATGATTAAACGATTATCGAATACATCAATGTGTATTTGTTCTTTGTTAATACCTGGCAACTCAGCTTTTATAATATGTTCCTCTTCTGTTTCATTGACCGAAACAGGAAATGACATATTTGGAAAAGGATTGCTGAAGAACTGATCCATGGACTGCAGAAAATTCTTAACAGGTCTTTCTTGGAAAAATTGATTCATTGACTTTTTTATTAACTGAAATGGTTCTTGCTTTTCGGAAGTCTTTTTTCTAGAATTTGAAGGGAATTGAGATGACATGATGACATATCCTCCTTTTATATAAACATTTGTTCATAGTTTATGCATTAAACAAATGTGGGTGCTTATCCAATATAAACGACAAATTTGCAAATCTAAACAGCACATATTTTTAAATACAGAAAAAATAGCTTAAAATATAGTTAAGACTATAAGAAGGAGATAACAGTTATGGGAAAATTAACGATAGATAACCGTGAACTGAGTTTTGTGGAACAAGGTAGCAGCAATCACCAAACAGTTGTCCTGCTTCACGGCTTTTGCGGCAGCACGGACTATTGGAAGAAAATCATCGCACCACTATCAAGAAAATATCATGTTATTGCCGTTGATTTGCGCGGCCACGGCAACTCCAGCTTTGACGGCGAAGCATTCGAAATGGAGGACTTAGCAAATGATGTTAAAGTGCTTCTCGACACGCTTGAAATAGACACTGTGCACTTATTCGGCCACTCACTCGGCGGATATGTTACATTGGCTTTTGCAGAAAATTTTCCAAATAAACTTAACAGTTATGGTCTAATTCACTCAACTGCCTATCCAGATACAGATGAAGGTAAGGCAGGCAGGCTAAAGGCGATTGAGAAGATACAGGACTTAGGGATAACTGCATTCATTGATGGACTAATCCCTAACTTGTTTGCATCAGACTATATCGCTGCTAACCAAGAGGAAGTTATGGAAATAAAAGAAATCGGATATAAAACAGACCCCTTAGCAGCAATGGAAACATTAGCAGCGATGAGAAAACGTCCAGACCGTAATTCGGTAATAGAACAGCAGTCTCTTAGCTTTTTGCTTGTGCAAGGGAAATTCGATAAGGTCGTTTCTTCTGCTCGTGCTGTTAGTTCCTCTGCGTCATATGTAACAGTAAAAGAGCTTGAAGCAGGTCACATGGGTATGATTGAAAATCCTCATGAACTGCTGACTATCCTGACTGATTTTATTGATAGATAAAGTAAAGGTAATGATATATTTTTAGGTAATTTCTGGAGAGGCGCAGTTGAATTGCTTTATTGAAAAATTCAATTGATGCATATGTGTCAAACGATTCAAGATTAAGAATAGTAATGCGCATAAGAGAATTAGGGCCTGTAAAGTGGACAGGCCTTTTTTCTGTGCATTTATATGCTGGAAAACCAAACGTTTATTCGGTATATTATGTACAAGAGGTGAATTAGGACGCATGATTAGAAAAAAATCACTTTCTGAATTAATAGAGGAACTAAAAGCAAACGAGAATATCATCAACTGGCATGAGATTGAGCCGCAGGAAGCTAGTATGCGGCCTATGCCGGATAGTGTCGATAATAGAATTAAACTTGCGCTGCAAAAAAGGGGAATAGGGGAACTATACAGCCACCAGTTTTCTGCATATGAAACCTTGCAAAAAGGGGAGAATATCGTTGCTGTAACTCCGACAGCTTCAGGAAAAACATTATGCTACAATCTTCCTGTTCTTCAATCGATTGCGGAAAATGATGCAAACCGTGCTTTATACATTTTTCCAACTAAAGCGTTGGCACAGGACCAAAAGAGCGAACTGAATGAAATTATTGACGAGATGGGTATTGATATCAAAAGTTATACGTATGACGGAGATACATCGCCTAGCATACGTCAGGCAGTCAGGAAAGCCGGTCATATTGTCATAACAAATCCTGATATGCTCCATTCTGCGATATTACCTCATCATACCAAATGGGTCAGCTTGTTTGAAAATCTTAAGTATGTGGTCATAGATGAACTTCATACATATCGCGGGGTGTTTGGCAGCCATGTTGCCAATGTCATTCGAAGGCTTAAACGGATTTGTAAATTTTATGGAAGTGAACCTATTTTTATTTGTACATCCGCAACGATTGCTAATCCAAAAGAGCTGGCCGAGCAGTTAACAGGAAATTCAATGCGATTAATTGATGATAACGGAGCTCCGCGCGGAAGAAAGCATTTTGTATTTTATAATCCGCCCATAGTAAATAAACCGTTGAACATACGCAAAAGCGCAACAGTAGAAGTTAATCAGCTGGCAAGGGAATTCTTGAAGAATAAAATTCAAACAATCGTATTTGCAAGAAGCCGGGTAAGGGTCGAAATAATTTTGAGCCATATACAGGAACTTGTCAAAGACAAAATCGGTTCAAAGTCGATTAGAGGCTACCGGGGAGGTTATCTTCCAAAACAGCGCCGGGAAATAGAAAGAGGCTTGAGAAACGGTGATATTTTAGGGGTAGTCAGCACAAATGCCCTTGAGTTAGGTGTGGATATCGGGCAGCTACAGGTTTGCATCATGACAGGATACCCAGGCAGTGTTGCCAGTACATGGCAGCAGGCAGGACGTGCGGGCAGAAGGCATGGTGAAGCCCTGATATTGATGGTTGCCAGTTCAACGCCGATTGATCAGTACATCGTTCAAAACCCAGAATACTTTTTTGACAGGTCTCCTGAATCAGCAAGAATTAACCCGGAGAATCTTATTATTTTAGTAGACCATTTAAAGTGCGCAGCTTATGAATTGCCCTTTCAAGAAAATGAGGA
>JAPSHL010000129.1 GCA_031179905.1 Bacillus sp. (in: firmicutes)
TTCCTCCGATTTTCCTTCTCTTACCTTATAGTTACGAGCATATTCAAGGACACCCTCATACATGACTTCCTCGCTTTTAATGTACATTGGCGCACACATTGTTACGATACCCTTTACAGGTACAGTGTAACCTAACTTAAGGGAAAATACCCCGCCTAGTGAAAGACCGCCGACTGCAATTTCTTCATAACCCTTCTCTTTCAAAAAATTGTAGCCTGCTTGAACGTCTTTCCACCAATCTGCTGGACCGTACTGAACAAGATCCTCTGGCGGCACACCATGGCCTTTATACAACGGAATGTAGCTGCTGTAACCTTTTGTACTCAGATGGCGTCCAAGCATCCTGACATCTGACGTGTTGCCTGTGAAGCCGTGCAGCAGCAACACAGCACGTTTATTGGTTCCTTCAAAAAACAACGGCTTTTGTTCCACTAATTTCATATAAAAACACTCCTTTCTTTATCTTTTCCAATTTCATTGGAATCAATTATGTATGGCTGATTTTCTTTTATACAAATCTTATCCTATTTTAGGCAGAAAAAAGGATAAGAATCCAGCAAAAAGATTTTAAAACCCATCATGAAGAAAAAAAACCTGACCGCATCCGGCCAGGTTTTCATCTATACCGTTCAGCTATTAAATATCAAAATAGCTGACTGCAATCGTTAAAGCAAAGAACAAAATTGACAATACGATTGTTGAATTATGAAGTATTAAGTCTATGCCGCGAGCTTTTTGTTTACCAAAAAGCTGTTCTGCCCCACCTGAAATGGCCCCGGATAGACCTGCACTTTTCCCTGATTGCAGTAGCACTACTACAATTAGAGCAAGAGCAACAATAATCAGTAATGTTAATAAGATTGTGTGTAACATACAAACACCTCCATTAAAACGAGCATACATTACTCTAAATGTACCATAATTTATCCTGTCCCACAATAGCATTACAGCGGTTTTATCCAACTTGTGGCAACAAAAAAACACCTGACACAATAATGTCAGGTGTTGAAAGTTCAAACCTTATTTTTTAAGGTTGTAGAAAGATTGAAGACCATCGTATACAGCTAGGTCGCCAAGCTCGTCTTCGATGCGAAGAAGTTGGTTGTACTTAGCAATACGGTCTGTACGAGAAAGTGAACCAGTTTTGATTTGGCCAGCATTAGTAGCAACAGCGATGTCAGCGATTGTTGCATCTTCTGTTTCACCAGAACGGTGAGAAACTACTGCAGTGTAACCTGCGCGTTTAGCCATTTCGATAGCTTCGAAAGTTTCAGTCAAAGTACCGATTTGGTTAACTTTGATAAGGATTGAGTTAGCAATTCCTTTTTCGATACCTTCAGCCAATTTTTTAGTGTTTGTAACGAATAGATCGTCACCAACCAATTGTACTTTAGAACCGATGCGGTCAGTCAACATTTTGTGACCTTCCCAGTCGTTTTCGTCAAGACCATCTTCAATAGAGATGATTGGGAATTCGTTAACTAGCTCTTCATAGAAAGTTACTAGCTCTTCAGAAGACAAGCCAGTGCGGCCTTCTCCAGCAAGATCGTATTTACCTGTTTCTTTGTTGTAGAACTCAGAAGAAGCAACGTCCATTCCAAGCAAGATATCTTTACCAGGCTCATAGCCAGCTTTTTTGATTGCTTCGATGATAACTTCTAGAGCTTCACGGTTTGAACCAAGGTTTGGAGCGAATCCACCTTCGTCACCTACAGCTGTGTTCAAGCCTTTTGCAGATAGAACTGATTTAAGTGCATGGAACACTTCAGCACCATAACGCAATGCTTCTTTGAACGTTGGAGCACCTACTGGCAAGATCATGAACTCTTGGAAATCCACGTTGTTATCAGCATGAGAACCACCATTGATGATGTTCATCATTGGAGTTGGCAATTGCTTAGCGTTAAATCCGCCAAGGTAACGGTATAATGGAAGACCAACTACTTCAGAAGCAGCGTGAGCTACAGCCATGGATACACCAAGGATAGCGTTAGCGCCTAATTTACCTTTGTTTTCCGTTCCGTCAAGCTCGATCATAGTTCTGTCGATTCCAACTTGGTCAGTAACGTCCATACCAATGATCGCTTCAGCGATTACTTCGTTTACGTTTTCTACTGCTTTAAGAACACCTTTACCAAGGTAGCGTGATTTGTCGCCGTCACGTAATTCTACTGCTTCGTATTCACCAGTTGATGCACCAGATGGAACAAGTGCACGACCGAAGAATCCTGATTCTGTTAAAACTTCTACTTCTACTGTTGGGTTACCGCGTGAGTCTAATACTTCGCGAGCATAAACATGTTGAATGTATGGCATAATAAATTCTCTCCTTTAATATATCAATTATTTTTTAATGATAGATGTTCCTGTCATTTCACTTGGCTGTTCAAGGCCTAACAACTCTAGCATTGTCGGCGCCAAATCTCCAAGCTTTCCTTCTTGAAGCTCAACACCAGGTACTGTCACAATAACAGGTACAGGGTTTGTTGTATGTGCAGTCATTGGTTTCCCATCAAGTGTTACCACTTCGTCTGAGTTACCATGGTCTGCTGTAATGATAGCTTTGCCGCCTTTTTCTTCGATCAATGTGATAATTTTGCCTAGGCATTCATCAACAGTCTCGATAGCTTTGATTGTAGGTTCAAGCATTCCGGAGTGCCCAACCATATCAGGGTTCGCAAAGTTCAAGATGATAGCATCAAAATTATCTGCCTCAATCTCTTTAAGAAGTGCATCTGTTACTTCATATGCGCTCATTTCTGGCTGCAAGTCATATGTTGCAACTTTTGGTGAGTTGATCAAAATACGCTTTTCACCAGGGAATTCTGCTTCGCGTCCACCGCTCATGAAGAACGTTACGTGCGGGTATTTTTCCGTTTCCGCAATGCGGAGCTGTGTCATTCCATTTTGGGAAATAACTTCCCCTAATGTGTTATCCAAGTTTGTCGGCTTGAAAGCCACATACCCTTTTACTGTTTCACTGAAATGAGTTAAACATACGAAATATAAGTTTTTCGGATGATTTTCTCCGCGATCGAAAGAGCGGAAATCCTCATTTGTGAATACATTAGAGATTTGGATCGCACGGTCAGGACGGAAATTATAGAAAATCACTGCATCTTCGTCTTGAATGGTTGCAACCGGCTTGCCGTCTTCTTTTGTAATAACAGACGGAAGGACGAATTCGTCAAAGATGCCGTTTCTGTAGTTATCCTCAACAACTTCCAATGGATCGGAGTAGCTAGGTCCTTCACCATAGGCCATTGCACGGTAAGATTTTTCAACACGATCCCAGCGCTTATCTCTATCCATAGAATAGTAGCGACCTGAGATTGTCGCAAATTCACCGACACCGTATTCTTCGATTTTTTCTTGTGTTGCCTTAATGTATTTTTCCGCAGTCTTTTGACCGACGTCTCGGCCATCTAGAATACCATGGATAAATACATTCTTCACGCCTTCGTCTTTTGCAAGGCGAAGAAGGGCATACATATGTTCAATATGGCTGTGAACTCCTCCATCTGACAGAAGACCGAACAAATGAAGATTCTTGCCATTTTCCTTTACATGCTTAATAGCATTAACGAAAGTTTCGTTCTTTTCAAACTCGCCTTCTCTAATTGCCACATTCACTCTTGTCAAGCTTTGGTACACGATGCGTCCAGCCCCAATGTTCAAATGACCAACTTCAGAGTTACCCATTTGCCCTTCAGGAAGACCCACTGCTTCACCGCTCGCAACAAGTGTTGTGTGAGGGTACTTGTTCCAGTATTTATCAAAGTTTGGCTTTTTTGCTTGCGCAACTGCATTTCCCATACGTTCGTCTCTCAATGCAAAGCCATCCAATATGATCAATGCTACAGGAGATTTACTCATGCCTTACCTTCCTCCAATAGTTGCAGGAAGCTTTGTGCTTCTAAGCTTGCTCCTCCTACAAGAGCACCATCGATATCAGGCTGTGCCATATATTCTTTGATGTTCTCAGGCTTTACGCTGCCGCCGTACTGAATGCGAATGCTTTCAGCTACTTCTGGAGAAAACTGTTCGCTTACTGTTTTACGAATATGTGCGCAAACTTCGTTAGCATCAGCAGATGTAGAAGATTTGCCAGTTCCGATCGCCCAGATTGGCTCATAAGCTACAACTGTTGCTTTTGCTTGCTCATCAGTAAGACCAGCTAGAGCTTTTGATACTTGAGTAGCAACGAAATCGTTTGTTTCGCCGTTTTCTCTTTGCTCAAGAGTTTCACCACAGCAAACGATCGGAGTCAAGCCGTTTTCAAATGCTGCAATAGTTTTTTTGTTGACATCTTCGTCTGTTTCATTGAAGAACTCACGGCGTTCAGAGTGTCCAAGGACAACGTATTTAGCACCGATGTTTTCCAATGCTACAGGGCTGATTTCGCCTGTGAAAGCACCATTTTT
The DNA here is from genome assembly GCA_031179905.1 of Bacillus sp. (in: firmicutes). Taxonomy (GTDB): domain Bacteria; phylum Bacillota; class Bacilli; order Bacillales; family Cytobacillaceae; genus Niallia. Next base: position 4,425 of record JAPSHL010000129.1, read on the forward strand.
TTCGAAATGCATGTTTTGTGCACCGATTTTCACTTCTGTGCCGTCAGTCAATTCTACTAATTGACCGATGAATAGAGCGGGAGCAACAACTACTGAATCAACTTGTTCACTAGAAGGAATTGATTCTTTAATTTCTTGGATAAAGTCCACTGCTTCTGGAAGTGTTTTATTCATCTTCCAGTTTCCAGCAATAATAGGTTTGCGCATGTTTAACATCCTTTCATGCATTGGTTAATTATTTATCGTTAAGAGCAACTACACCTGGAAGTACTTTACCTTCCATGAATTCCAACGAAGCTCCGCCGCCTGTTGAAATATGGCTCATTTTGTTTGCAAGATCAAATTTCTCTACTGCTGCTGCAGAATCTCCACCACCGATGACAGAGTATGTATCTTGTGATTCAGCAAGAGCTGTAGCTACTGCTTTTGTACCTTGTGCGAATGTATCTAATTCAAATACGCCCATTGGTCCGTTCCAAATAACCAATTTAGAGTTTTTGATAACATCTGCATAAATTTCTCTTGTTTTTGGACCGATGTCCAATGCTTCCCAATCAGCAGGGATTTCTTCAATGGAAACAGTTTGAGTGTTAGCATCGTTGGAGAAATCATCAGCAACAGTTACATCTACAGGCATGTAGAATTTAACACCTTTTTCTTTCGCTTTTTCCATATAAGATTTCGCAAGCTCGATTTTATCTTCTTCTAGAAGAGACAATCCAATTTCATGACCTAGTGCTTTTACGAATGTATAAGCTAAACCGCCGCCAATAATCAAGTTATCTACTTTATCAAGAAGATTGTCAATTACGCCGATTTTATCTTTAACTTTTGCTCCGCCGATGATAGCAGTGAATGGGCGCTCTGGATTTGAAAGTGCTTTTCCTAATACATCAAGCTCTTTTTCCATCAATAGACCAGATACAGCAGGGATATGGTGTGCAATACCTTCAGTTGAAGCATGCGCACGGTGTGCTGCACCAAATGCGTCATTTACGAATACATCAGCTAGTTCTGCATAGCTTTTCGCTAATTCAGCATCATTTTTCTCTTCACCAGCATTGAAACGAACGTTTTCAAGCAATAGTACATCGCCTTCAGACAGCTTGCTGATTTCAGCTTTAACAGCTTCACCATAAGACTCATCTGTTTTAGCAACATCTTTGCCTAAAAGCTCAGAAAGACGCGCAGCTACTGGAGTTAAACGCAATTCTTCTACCACTTCACCATTTGGACGGCCTAAGTGACTTGCTAAAATAACGATAGCACCTTTTCCTACTAGTTCATTGATAGTTGGAAGAGCTGCTTGAATTCTTGTTTCATCAGTGATTTGCTGATCCTTCATCGGTACGTTGAAGTCAACACGAACAAATACTTTTTTGCCTTTTAGATCGATATCGCGAATCGTTTTCTTGTTCATTAAGAGATACCCTCCACTTGCCGTATTTTAAGCCTGTCATCCTGTTTTCACCAGGATTGCATAGCTATTTTTAAAATAGCGGAAACAAAAGCTGTTTCCGCTGTTTGATTAAGGGCTTTAGCTTTACAAAAATTATTTTGTAGCTAATTGTGCAAAGTGTTTAACTGTTCTTACAAGTTGGTTTGTGTAAGACATTTCGTTGTCATACCAAGCAACAGTTTTAACCAATTGCTTGTCTCCAACTGTCATAACTTTAGTTTGAGTTGCATCAAACAATGAACCGTAGCTGATTCCGATGATGTCAGAAGAAACGATTTCGTCTTCAGTGTAGCCGAAAGACTCGTCAGCTGCTGCTTTCATAGCTGCGTTAACTTCTTCAACAGTTACTTTTTTGTCTAGAACTGTTACAAGCTCAGTCAATGAACCAGTTTTAACAGGTACACGTTGTGCAGCTCCATCCAATTTACCGTTAAGTTCTGGCAATACTAGACCGATAGCTTTAGCAGCACCAGTTGAGTTAGGGATGATGTTTTCTGCAGCAGCACGAGCGCGGCGGAAGTCACCTTTTGGATGTGGAGCGTCAAGTGTGTTTTGGTCTCCAGTGTAAGCATGGATAGTTGTCATTAAGCCTTCAACAATACCGAAGTTGTCTTGAAGAGCTTTTGCCATTGGAGCTAGGCAGTTTGTAGTACAAGAAGCACCAGAGATAACTGTTTCAGTACCATCAAGAATGTCATGGTTTACGTTGTAAACGATTGTTTTCATTTCACCAGTTGCAGGTGCAGAGATAACAACGTTTTTAGCGCCAGCTTGAATATGAGCTTCAGCACTTTCTTTAGTTGTGAAGAAACCAGTAGATTCGATAACTGTATCTACGTTAAGCTCGCCCCATTTAAGGTCAGCTGGGTTTCTTTCAGCAGTAGTTACTACTTTTTTACCGTTTACTAGGAAGTAACCTTCGTGTACTTCGATTTCACCTTGGAAAGTTCCTTGAGATGAATCATATTTTAAAAGATGTGCCAGCATTTTAGTATCAGTTAAATCATTGATTGCCACTACTTCCAATTCTGGGTTTTCCATGATTTTTCTGAATGCTAAACGTCCGATACGTCCAAATCCGTTAATACCAACTTTTACTGTCATTATTATTTCCTCCTCTAAATTTAGAGATAATTATATATAAAGGGATTTCCCATTATATCAAGTTTTTTGCCGCTCCTTCATCTGTTATCAGAATGGTGGAGGGTGGTGCTTTTTTTAAATAGGCACTGATGGCCTTTGATTTTGACGATCCTCCGGCAACTGCGATTACATTTGGAACAGTAGAAAGATTTTCAAGCCTAAGGCCGATCGTCTGGACCTTATGGACAACCTCTCCGTCTTCATTAAAGTAATAGCCAAATGCTTCTCCGACAGCGTTTGCCTTCACGATTTTTTCCAGATCACTTGCACTTGTACTGCGGCGTTCTGCCATTGTAATGGCATCTCCTATTCCATGAATAAGCAGGGTAGCTGATTTAATCAATTGCAAGACTTCGTTGATGCGGGCATCCTTGACGATGCTTTTGTACATCTCCTTGCTCACTTCATCAGGAGCATATAGGACACGATGCTTGCTGTCTGTGCGATCAGCCATCATGGAACAAATTGTATTGGCCTGGTTTTTAACATCTTCTCCAATGCCGCCGCGCGCAGGAACAAACAGCCATTCACCATCTACTATATTAGGCGTAAGCATCTCTGCTACTGCAGCCATCGTGGTTCCACCATTAACTGCGATGATATTATTGCCTTTTAATAGTGATTTCATACTATTAGCTGTTGCAAGTCCCAGTTCTTTTTTCAACCATGGAGAATGATCGCTGTCTCCTGCTACAATAATCACTCTTTTGATTTGCAGCTTCTTTTCAAGCTCTTTCTCCATTTCGTTAATACCCGTTACTTCCCTCATTACACTAGAAAGACTTTCCAAAGTTTCTTCGCCGATTGGAGTGAGTGTCATGCCAATGTTCGTAATATGTATAAGCTTCTGATCTTTTAAGAACTCCACTTCGCTCCTGAGCACTCTTTCCGTCAATCCAAGGCTGCCCGCCAAGCTTCTTCTGCCTACAGGCTGCATATTGCTGATGTGATGAAGAATGTAATATCTTTTTTGCATAATAACGAGTAAATCAGGCAATAATCTTTTTTGAATCTCGATAAATGAATTCATTCTTGGTGCCCCTTCACTTACAGTGGTCATTTGAAGTCCCGCATAGACATATTATGTCCCACATTCTCCAAAAAAAATCATTTCCTGCTACAAACTCATTCTATCATCAGCGAATAGCAAATTCAACTTATAAACGTCCATTTTTCAAGAAATTTGCCGAAAAATTGAAGAACGTTCACATGTGAATTTAATCACGTTTTCAGAACTTCATACACAAAAAATAGGACCAACATAAGAATTGTTAATCCTATTTGCTTGTCAACAAATAGAGAGCAAACGTTTATATTATCTCCATAGAAAAAAGGATAAATAATCAGAACGTAAAGGTAAAAACTTCTACGGGTTTAACGTGACAGGTTAGAGCCTGCAGGCGGACTGCCGCCCTCTTCATGAAATGCGTCCCCTGAAGTGCAGATCAAAATCCCTTGTTTACATACAAAAAAGACTGTCGACAATAATTGTCGACAGTCTTTTTTGTATGTAGCGCCCTCGAAGGGAATCGAACCCCTATTTCAAGAACCGGAATCTTGCGTGCTATCCATTACACCACGAGGGCAGTTTTTAAAGAACGTTTTGATTATATGATATGTTTCGTTTTAATGCAAGGAATAATTGTTTAAAAATATCCAGTCTGGGTATTATGGTAAGGATAAAGACATATTTGCATTAACATGTACCGGTGGGCAAGTAGCATAAAGAAGCAGGATAATGTCGAAGGATATTTTGCTGTATCCGAACGTAAACGTTTGACCTTAATTGACCATCCGTGTATCATTAGGATTACATACAGTGTTGAATTTATTTCACACTGAAAGAAACACATACTTATGAAGCAAAATTTATTTTTAAAGGAGGATTTTTTTAATGAACTTAATCCCTACAGTTATCGAACAGACAAATAGAGGGGAACGCGCTTATGACATTTATTCCCGTCTGTTAAAGGACCGCATCATTATGCTTGGAAGTGCAATTGACGATAATGTTGCTAACTCCATCGTTTCACAGCTCTTGTTCCTAGATGCTGAAAATCCTGAGAAGGACGTTTCATTATACATTAACAGCCCAGGCGGAAGCATTACTGCAGGGATGGCTATTTATGACACAATGCAGTTTATCAAGCCGAAAGTACAAACAATTTGTATCGGTATGGCTGCTTCCATGGGTGCCTTCTTGCTTGCAGCAGGTGAAAAGGGTAAACGTTATGCCCTTCCAAACGCTGAAGTAATGATCCATCAGCCACTTGGTGGAGCACAAGGTCAAGCAACAGAAATTGAGATTGCAGCAAAACGTATCTTGTTCTTGCGTGATAAATTAAATGGTATTCTTGCAGAGCGTACTGGCCAGCCAATCGACATTATCGCAAAAGACACAGAGCGCGATAATTTCATGACAGCAGAAAGAGCGAAAGAATATGGTTTAATTGACAATATTATTACTCGCAATGATCTGTCAGAAAAAAAGGATAAATAATAAAAAAGAAACACCTCGCCTAAAGCGCGAGGTGTTTTTATAATAATTTTTCTAATGTTTTAAGCGCTTCCAATTCATCGCTGCCATCAATAATAAGTTTAATGTCCGCACCTGAATGTATTGCCAGACCCATAATTCCCATGATGCTCTTTGCGTTTACGCTTCTTCCTTCTTTTTCAATATAAACGTCAGACACATAATTTGTCGCTTCTTGAACAAATATTGCTGCCGGTCTTGCTTGCAAGCCTGATTTCAATGTTACTTTAATATTCTTTTCTACCA
>JAPSHL010000130.1 GCA_031179905.1 Bacillus sp. (in: firmicutes)
TACCCGCTTATTATATGGAGGAAGGATTTCCTTGCTTGTAGGAATAAGCTGTACAGTTTCTGTTATTTTCTTAGGTACATTGGTTGGTTCTATTGCAGGATATTATGGTGGCAAGATTGATAGTATGTTAATGCGTTTCACAGACTTTATCATGGTGTTTCCATTTTTAGTGTTTGTTATTGTACTCAATGCTGTTCTTCAAGGTATCGTTTCCGGATTATGGGTCTTAATAATTGTCATAAGTCTGTTGAGCTGGGGCGGTGTAGCAAGGATTGTACGCAGTAAAATTCTCTCAGAGAAGGAAAATGAATATATTTTAGCGGCCATTTCCATTGGCGGCAAACCGAGTAAAGTAATTATTAAGCATTTGCTGCCAAATGTTATGTCCACTATTATAGTGCAAGCATCTATCCTCTTTGCCAGCATGATTGTTGTTGAATCAGGTTTAAGTTATTTAGGATTTGGTGTACCTCAAGAGGTTCCAAGCTGGGGGAATATGCTGTCTTCTGCAAATGAACCTGATGTGCTTCAAAATAAACCATGGATATGGTTACCGCCAGCAATCATGATTACCTTGACTATTTTATCCATAAACTTTATTGGAGAGGGTTTAAAGGATGCTTTTAATCCAAAATCAAAACGTTGAAGATAAACAGGTTTACTCCTTAACTAAAAAAGGCTATAGAAATAAGGCATCAAGTCTTTCTTATATAGAAAGGCTTTTTTGCTGTTAAAACGATAGGGAGTTTGTACATATATGAGAGATATGTATCATAATAATAATACATAATATATCGGGCAATGATGGGCTGAATGCGGTCTTAGAAAAGAAACTTAGAAAATAGGAATAAATTTACTGTACGATGCCCATACTGATTGACAAACAGTTGTTGAAGCGAGGGATAATAATATGCAATATCTTCATGATGTTTGGGTTAATTGGTTTGAAGGAGAAGAAAATGGCTATAATGTTTGCCACTTTCACGAATGGAGAAAAGAAGATGGAGTGGAACTGCTTGATCAAGTGCCGCTAGTAAAGATTGATTCAGTGTTGTTTAACTACATAGAGAACGATTTGGCAGAGCTACCGAGACAGTTGCTTGAGGAAATTTATCAAAAAGCTTATCTTCGAAAAAACCATGAAAGAATCCAATTGGATTATTGCTTTGTTGTTTCAGATGGAATAGGGATTTTGGTTGTTGATACATTAGGCTATTCCATACCAATCAGAAAAAGCAGGATGATACCTAGGCAGGAACAGCTGGCATATGAATTGCTTGAGAGTCAAGAGACTATCAACTACAACTTTCAAGCAGACAACGAAGAGAATAAGGAGTTTCATATCCTGTCGCCTGAACCGCAAATGATGTACGGGCTGACAAGAAAAGAGCGTCAGCTGAAGCAATTGCTGTTCATGGCACTCGATCAGCTGCATTCATCTGAAAATGTTGCTGAAGTGAGATATTGGTATACAGAATGGAGTCCTGAGAAGTATTTTAATATTCAAAGCCTCGAGTTTGAAGATGCTTGGAGTGAGCTTTACGATTGCACGAAGTTTGGGTGGTCACTAAAGCATGAAACATTTTGTGAAAACATCATTAAAGGGCAGCCTTTTTTTGAGAAGCTTTGGGAGTTAGAACATGGACCAAAGGTAAATTAAAAAAACAGTTTTCTTCTATTATAAAAGTATAAAACAGGCTGATAGATAATCTATCAGCCTGTTTTATTATCTGCGCTTCCGGCCTAAGCCCATCGCATTCTCCATTTTTTTAACCATTTTGTTTGCTACTTTGTTCGCCTTTTCCGCACCTAAATCCAAAATCTCATCAAGCTCAGTTGAGTTCATTAACTCTTTGTACTTTTCCTGAATTGGACGAAGTGTATTAACAACTACTTCTGCTAGATCTGCTTTAAAGTCGCCGTAGCCTTTGCCTTCATACATTTGTTCCAGGCTTCCGATTGTTTTGCCTGACAAGATGGAATAAATCGACAATAGATTGGAAACTCCCGGTTTATTTTCAGTATCAAACTTCACAATGCCTTCAGAATCAGTGACAGCACTTTTGATCTTTTTAATGATTGCTGATGGTTCATCCAACAGTGTGATTGTCGCCTTTTTATTAGGATCAGATTTGCTCATTTTCTTCAACGGTTCTTGCAGTGACATGATTCTTGCGCCGACTTTAGGAATACGGACTTCTGGTATTGTCAGGATGTCGTTAAATTTCTTGTTAAATCTTTCAGCGAGATCACGAGTAAGTTCTAAATGCTGCTTTTGGTCTTCACCAACTGGAACTAAATCTGTGCTGTACAGCAGTATGTCTGTTGCCATCAATGGCGGGTATGTGAGCAGTGCTGCTGAAACGCCTTCTTTGCCAGCAGATTTATCTTTGAATTGAGTCATGCGTTCTAATTCCCCAATATAGGAAATACATTGCATCATCCAGGCTCCTTGGGCATGTGCAGGCACCTCAGATTGGATGAATAATGTTGCTTTCTCAGGATTAATCCCTACAGCAAGATACAATGCAGCAAGGCTGCGAATATTGTTTCTTAAGACAAGTCGGTCTTGTGGGACAGTTATGGCATGTTGATCCACAATGCAGAAATAGCAGTTATAATCATCCTGCAGCTCAACAAACTGGCTCAGTGCGCCAATATAATTTCCCAGTGTAATCGTTCCGCTCGGCTGGATGCCGGAAAAGATTGTTTTCATTTAATTTTCCTCCATTTTGTTGTAAGTACTTATATAAAGGATTGACATAGAAACGTCTTTTAAGCCTTCAAGGAATGAGAAGGCACAAAAAAGACCACACGTCCCTATATGAAACATAGGGACGAATGGTCCGCGGTGCCACCCTAATTGCTAAAAAAGCCACTTTATCCTTGGTAACGGAAGGAAGTCGCTGAAATGTAATGTGCAATTAAAGCAGTTCTATTTCAGTGCTCAAAAGTCCATTCCTTATAATCGGCTGTTTGTTTACACCAGACACAAACTCTCTTTTAAACCATCATATAAGTACTACTCTTTATCAAAGCATAAATGTATTAGCTATATATGTATAAATTAAACTAAATACTAGGAAAAATCAAGGGAAGGCAAGGGAATATTTAAAAGTTGCAACACTTAATTATGTATTGGGTAAAATAGAAATAGATAACTTTATCAGGAAAATATCTGGGTATTTTAATTTTCTAGCAACAAAGTATATCAGAATATTATTCACAGAAAAATCTATAAATTTTATCAATTGTGAGTATTCTTAATTCTACAAAATTCTACAAATTTCTTGCAATCTAATAGGCCGATATATATAATTGATTTTACGAGTGGAAATTAAAAGTGATATTTCAGACTATTTAAAACAATTGGATACTATGGCGCATTTTCTAATTCATTATTATACTAGCCTAATAGTTTAATAATGAAGCAGGTTACATAAAGGATGGTTTACTATTTCTGAATAGCGAATCAGCGGACCTGAATTTACTGACTATTTAGGAAATATAAGCTTATGTATTCTTGTGTTTTTAATGGGAAAGATAATTTTTGGAAACTCCACTTGTGGACAAAATATATAAGGGGGTAAAACAATGAAAAAGAGAATGCTTGTACTTCTTACTTTAGTACTTGCACTTAGTGCATTCCTTGCAGCTTGTGGCAACGGCGACAGCGGAAGCTCAGAAGAGGCAAAACAAGATTTGCGTCTTAACATCAGATCAGAACCATTCTCCTTAAACCCAGGTTTAGCAAATGATTCTACATCAAGCAACGTATTGCTTCAAACTTTTGAAGGGTTAACTCGTATCAATAAAGACGGTGATCCAGAAGAAGCAATGGCTGAAAGCTTCAAAGTTTCTGATGATCAATTGACTTACACTTTCAAAATCCGTGAAGATGCTAACTGGTCAAACGGTGATCCTGTAACAGCAGAAGATTTTGTGTATGCTTGGAAATGGGCTCTTGACCCAGCTAACCAATCACAATATGCTTACCAGCTTTACTATGTAAAAGGTGCTGAAGAAGCTAACACTGGTAAAGGTAAGCTAGATGATGTAGGTGTTAAAGCTGTCGACGAGAAAACTCTTGAAGTTACTCTAAACAACCCAACTCCATACTTCACTCAATTGACTGCTTTTTACACATATTTCCCTGTAAACAGCAAAATTGCTCAAGAAAATCCAGACTGGTATAAAGATGCTGGTGACGATTATGTAACAAACGGACCATTCAAAATGACTGAATGGAACCACAGCGAATCCATTAAACTAGAGAAAAACGAAACTTACTGGGATGCTGACGCAGTTAAGCTGGCAACAGTTGAATACTCTATGATTGACGATGCTGGAACTGCTCGCAGCATGTACGAAAACGACGAGTTAGACTGGAATGGTCTTCCATTCGATACAGTTTCAACTGACGCTATTAAAGCCCTTAAAGACAGCGGCGAATTGAAAACTCAAGCAACTGCAGGTACTTACTGGTACAAATTCAATACGGAAGTTGAACCTTTGAACAACGTTCATATCCGTAAAGCATTGACATATGCAATTGATCGTAAATCAATTGTAGAGCAAATTACACAAGGCGGGCAAATTCCAGCAATGGCAGCTGTTCCTCCAACAATGTTCCCTGAGAACGAAGAAGGCTACTTCAAAGACAATGATGTTGAAGCTGCAAAAGCAGAACTTCAAAAAGGTATTGAGGAGCTAGGCTTGAAAGATGCTTCAGAACTTCCAACAATTACTTTATCTTACAACACAGATGAAGCACATGCAAAAATTGCTCAAGCAATTCAAGATATGTGGAAGAATAACCTTGGAATTGACGTAACATTAGGAAACGAAGAGTGGGCTGTTTACATTGATAAACTTCACTCTGGCGATTACCAAATCGGACGTATGGGCTGGTTAGGTGACTTCAATGATGCGATCAACTTCCTAGAGCTTTACCGCGACAAAGAGGGCGGTAACAACGATACAAACTGGGAAAATCCAGAATTTAAACAATTGTTGATCGATTCTCAAAAAGAAACAGATACAGAAAAACGTCAACAAATGCTTAAAGATGCTGAAGCGATTCTTATGGACGAGCTTCCAATCGCACCGATTTACTTCTATACAAATGTTTGGGTACAAAAAGACAACCTGAAAAATGTAGTTATTTCTGGTCTTGGAGATGCTCAATTGAAATGGGCTTATTTCGAATAATATAAGTCAAAAGTAAAAAGGTATATGAAGCTTTTGCTTCATATACCTTCCTTTCTAATTAGAGGTGATTAGAAAATATTGGAGGTTTAAATCATGATAAAGTACTTGACAAGACGTTTGCTGTTTATGTTACTTTCTTTACTGCTTATTGTAACAGCAACGTTTTTCTTCATGAGGTTGGCACCAGGTAACCCTTTCACATCAGAAAAACAGCTGCCGCCGGCAATTGAAGCTAATTTAAATGAACATTATGGATTAAACGACCCTTGGTATGTCCAATATGGGGAGTATTTACTTCGCATTGTACAATGGGATTTCGGCCCATCATTCAAATATAAGAGCCAAACAGTCAATGACTTAATCAATGAAGGCTTCCCTGTATCATTGGTGCTTGGAATGGAAGCGATCTTTATTGCATTGGCAGTCGGTGTACTGCTTGGAATTATCGCTGCATTGAAGCATAACAAATGGCAGGACTATACAGCAATGATCATAGCAGTACTTGGAATATCCGTTCCTTCCTTTATTATGGCCGCATTTTTACAATATGTATTCGCGATGAAATTAGGTTTATTCCCAGTTGCAAGATGGGGAACATTCTCACAAAGCGTCTTGCCTGCCATCGCATTAGCAGCAGGTCCAACGGCGTTCATTGCTAGACTTACAAGGTCTTCTATGCTTGAAGTGTTGAGCAATGATTATATTAAGACGGCGAAAGCAAAAGGCTTAAGCCAAACTACTATTACAGTAAAACACGCTATCCGTAACGCTATTCTTCCAGTAGTATCCTACATGGGGCCACTTTCTGCGGGAATCGTGACAGGAAGCTTTGTCATTGAGAAAATATTCGGCATACCAGGTCTTGGATCGCATTTCGTCAAGAGTATCGGTAACCGTGATTATACAGTAATTATGGGTGTAACAGTTTTCTATAGTATTATCCTATTAGTATCTGTTCTTCTTGTCGACATATTATATGGACTAATCGATCCACGCATTAAATTAGCTGGCGGGAAGAAAGGAGAATAAGCATGCAGCAAATTTCAAAAGAAAAATTTAAAGTTGTCGGAAACAGCAGTGCCGAAGCAGAACAGATTACTAGACCGAGTCTGTCTTTCTGGAAAGATGTCTTTATGCGTTTCAAAAAGAACAAGCTTGCTATGTTTGGTCTTGTACTGTTAATCATCTTAATTTTTATGGCTTTTGTTGGACCGTTTCTTACACAATATGATTATCGCGAAAATGACTTATTGAAAGCAAACCAGCCTCCAAGTGCAGAGCATTACTTTGGTACAGATGACCTTGGTCGCGATATGTTCGCTCGTATTTGGTATGGTGCAAAAATCTCTCTGTTTATCGGGATTGCAGCTGCTATCATTGACTTGGTAATTGGTGTAATCTGGGGAGGCATCTCTGGTTATAAAGGCGGCCGTGTGGATGAAGTAATGATGAGGATCGCTGACGTACTATACGGAATTCCTTACTTGCTTCTAGTTATCTTATTAATGGTCGTATTAGGTCAAGGATTGGGAACAATGATCCTGGCAATGAGTATTACTGGTTGGATTAACATGGCACGTATCACACGCGGACAAGTGCTTTCACTGAAAAACCAAGAGTATATTCTGGCTTCGAGAACATTAGGTGCAAGCTTAACAAGAATCATGGGCAAACACTTGATTCCGAACGCTATGGGACCTATTCTTGTAACATTAACTTTGACTATTCCAAATGCTATCTTTACAGAAGCATTCTTGAGCTATTTAGGATTAGGTTTAACACCTCCTTTGGCAAGCTGGGGAACGATGGCTAATGATGGAATTGCTGCGATGAGCTATTACCCTTGGCGTGTATTCTTCCCGGCATTGTTTATCTGTTTAACAATCTTTGCATTTAATGTAATCGGCGACGGCATACGTGATGCACTAGATCCAAGACTACGCAAGTAAGGAGTGAGCAAAATGGAAAAATTGTTAGAAGTAAAAGATTTAAAAGTCTCATTCCATACGTATGGAGGAGAAGTTCAAGCAGTACGCGGTGTTTCTTTTGATTTATATAAAGGAGAAACATTAGCTATCGTCGGTGAATCAGGATCAGGAAAAAGTGTAACATCCCAAACGTTGATGAAGCTAATTCCAATGCCTCCAGGTGAAATTAAAGGCGGGCAAATCCTGTTTAAGGGCCAAGATATTGTTCCAAAAACAGAGAAAGAAATGCAAGCTATCCGTGGTAAAGATATCAGCATGATCTTCCAAGATCCGATGACATCATTGAATCCAACGATGAGAATTGGATCACAAATCATGGAGGTTATTATTAAGCATCAGGATATCTCGAAGGAAAAAGCAAAAGAAAGAGCAATTGAATTGCTGAAGCTAGTTGGTATTCCAATGCCGGAAAAAAGGGTTAACCAATATCCTCATGAATTTTCAGGTGGTATGAGACAGCGTGCAATGATTGCCATTGCTCTTGCAGCAAGACCATCTTTGCTTATTGCTGATGAGCCTACTACTGCACTGGATGTAACAATTCAGGCACAAATCCTTGATTTGATGAAGGAATTGCAAAGCAAAATGGATACAAGCATTATTTTTATCACACATGATCTCGGTGTTGTAGCAAATGTTGCAGATCGTGTTGCTGTTATGTATGCTGGTGAAATTGTTGAAATGGGCACTGTCGATGAAATATTCTATGATCCAAGACACCCATATACTTGGGGATTGCTTGCTTCTATGCCTAGCTTGGATAATGATGGAGAAACGGAGCTTGCTGCCATTCCAGGAACACCACCTGATTTGACGAACCCTCCTGTAGGTGACGCGTTTGCACCGAGAAATCCGAATGCCCTTGCAATTGATTATGAGCAAGAGCCGCCTGTGTATCAGGTTTCAGAAACGCATTTCGTGAAATCTTGGCTGCTGCACCCGGATGCTCCAGCTGTTGAGCCGCCTGCATCTGTAAAGGAGAAAATCCGTCCTTTATCCACTAACTTTGATATACCTGTACTAGTGAAGGGGGATTTGTGAAATGGCTGAGAAATTGCTTGAAATAAAAAATTTAAAACAGCATTTCAATGTCGGCAGACCAAATTTGGTAAAAGCCGTTGATGGTATATCCTTTGATATTTTCAAAGGAGAGACACTAGGTTTAGTTGGTGAATCTGGCTGTGGAAAGAGTACGACAGGCAGATCGATTATTCGCCTTTATGAAGCAACAGATGGACAAGTTCTATTTAATGGAGAAAATGTTCACGGAAAAAAGTCAACTGCTGATTTGAAGAAATTCAACCGCAAAATGCAAATGATTTTCCAAGATCCGTATGCATCCTTGAACCCTCGTATGACAGTAGCTGATATTATCGCAGAGGGAATAGATATCCATGGATTAGCAAAAACGAAAAAAGAGCGCATGGAAAAGGTATATGAGCTCCTGAATACAGTTGGTCTAAATAAAGAGCATGCCAACCGCTATCCGCACGAATTTTCCGGCGGACAAAGACAGCGTATTGGTATCGCTAGAGCACTTGCTGTGGATCCTGATTTCATCATTGCTGATGAACCGATCTCTGCATTGGACGTATCAATTCAAGCTCAGGTAGTAAACTTGATGAAAAAGCTCCAAAAAGAAAAAGGCTTAACATACTTGTTTATTGCCCATGACCTTTCAATGGTTAAATATATCAGTGACCGCATTGGCGTTATGTATTTTGGTAAGCTGGTAGAATTAGCTCCTGCAGATGAGCTATACAATAATCCTATCCACCCATATACACAAAGCTTGCTATCTGCTATCCCGCTACCAGATCCGGAGACAGAACGCACTCGCACAAGAACTGCTTACGATCCTTCAGTACATCAGTATAAAGAGGGCGAAGAGCTTCAGATGCGCGAAGTTAAGCCAGGACATTTCGTATATTGTTCGGAGGCAGAATATAATCAATATAAACTACAATACAAAAGTTAATTAATAACGATCTCTCGACTAGAGATCGTTATTTTTTTTTGCCTTTTTTTGGTTGCCAATGATAAGTGAATGGCAATAACATCTAACCATGAATTATAAAGAAAAGGCACATAATAGAAAAAAGATTATGGAGGTATCAATGTGAGAGGAATTACTTTTTACTTTTATTTTATATTATGTGCCTTATTGTTATTACCCAACACTACAGGAGCTGTTAATGCCGAAGTTTTAACAGAACATCAAGAAAGGCAAGCAGAAAAGCTTCTGAAGGATTTTCCTGAAGAAGAGCCAAGAGAGGAGAAATCAAAACTAATATTTCCTTATCCTGATGCAGTCAGAGGCATATATGTAAGCGGCAGTGCTGCAGGGAACAGTGACCGTTTTAGTCAGCTTATAAAGTTCGTGAAGCAATCAGAATTAAACACAATGGTAATCGATTTTAAAGAGGACAGCGGTAAGCTGGTCTATCAGCCAGCAAAAGGTTCGCCTTTAGCAGGTGCAGGTTCAAATAAGGTGAGAAGCATACCATCGATGCTAAAAAGGCTGGAGAAGGAAAGAATCTATCCAGTTG